>NZ_MUBM01000086.1 GCF_002154505.1 Streptomyces carpinensis
TGCGGACCGCGGTCCGCACGCTGGCCGATGTCGACCTTCCCCCCGACGAACTCCTTGTGCACCTGGACGACCTGGTCATCCACCTCGCGGCAGAGGAGGACACGGCCGTCGACGCCGACCTGGAGATCGTCACCGATCTCATCGCCACGTGCGTGTACACGGTCTACGACCCGATCTCGCGCCGCTGCACCGTCGCCAGCGCCGGCCATCCCCCGCCCGCGGTGGTCACCCCGGACGGCACCGTCGACTTCATCGACGTCCCGCCCGGTCCCCCGCTGGGAGTGGGCGGGCTGCCTTTCGAGGCCGCCGAGCGGGAACTGGCCGAGGGCAGTCTGCTCGCCCTCTACACCGACGGGCTGGCGGAAGCCTGCGGCCGTGACATCGATGCGGGGCTCGAACAGCTGCGCCAGGCCTTGGCCAGGCCCGCCGACTCGCTGGACGAGGTGTGCGCAGCCGTCCTGGACAGTCTGCTCTCCGGCCAGCCCGCGGACGACGTCGCCCTGCTGATCGCCCGCACCCGCGCTCTGGACACCAGCCAGGTGGCCACCTGGGACCTGGACCGCGACCCCGCGGCCGTGGCCGGCGCCCGCGCCGAGGCCACTCGCCAACTCGGGGCCTGGGGGCTGCAGGAGATCGCCTTCACCGTCGAGCTGGTGGTCAGTGAGCTGGTCACCAACGCCATGCGCTACGGCGGCCCGCCCATCCAGCTGCGCCTGATCCAGGACACCGCGGTCATCTGCGAGGTGTCCGACGGCAGCAGCGCCGCCCCCCACATGCGGCGGGCCCGCACCTTCGACGAAGGCGGGCGCGGCTTGATGCTCGTCGCCCAGCTCGCCCGGCGCTGGGGGACCCGCCACAAAGGCGCCGGCAAGATCATCTGGGCGGAGCTCACCGTTCCCGGGGCGTGGGCGTGACAGCGCGGGACCGGGTGGCTGAGCCGCCCGCTGCTCTGCCCCTGCCTTGTCGGCGCCGCACCCACTGTCCGGCGTCATGCCGGTCGACGCTGTGGCGAGTGACGGCTGAAGATTTCCTCAGGCCAGCGACAGGAAGAGCTTCTCCAGGCGGGCGCGCATCGCCTCGGTGTCCTCACCGTTCTTGCGACCCGACTCGATATCGGCCACGCACTGCTGCAGGCCGGTGGCGATGATCGCGAAACCGGCACGGTCGAGCGCCCGCGAGGCGGCGGCCAGCTGCGTGACGACGTCCTCGCAGTCCCGCCCCTCCTCGATCATCCGGATCACACCGGAGATCTGGCCCTGCGCCCGCCGAAGCCGGTTCAGCACGGCCCGCAGGGGCGCGTCCTCAAGCTCCAGTTCCACGATCACTCCTCGAAAATACCCCGAGGGGTACTGTACGTCCCGGTTCGGGACGGCGATGACCATCAAGGATCACAACCGGCATGACCAGCCTTCCGATCCCGGTTTCCGGCCTCATCCCGGTTCCCGGCAGCTCGTCGCGGATCCCGACCAGGCGCGACGGCGAAGCCGTCAGGTGGCTGCCGCCCCTCCGCCCTCTTCCGGGAACAGCGATCGCAGTGCCATCCTGGTCAATTCGGCCTCTACGGCATGCCGGTTCGGGACCACGGCCGCGCGGAAGGGGCGACCGGCCAGGAGCGAGACGATCCACCAGGCGGCGGTGTGCGGGTCCACGTCGTTGCGGACGTCGCCGACCGCCTGGCCGCGGCGGAGCAGTTCCGCGAGGGTGGCGGCGAAGTGCCGATGGACCTGGCGCAGGGCTTCGCCGAGCTCGGGGTCGTCGGCCAGGGCGGTGGCGTCGGCGAACAGGAAGCCATGGGAGCCGGGCTGGTGGAAGCGTTCCATGTGGGCCGGGTCGAGAAAGGTTGTCAGCACCTCGGGAACCGGTCGGCCCGCGTCGGCGGCCCCCCGAAGAAGCGCGGAGACCGAGGACGTGGCGTGTTCGAGTGCCGCGCGGTACAGCGCGGACTTGGAGCCGAAGTTCTGGAAGACGACCGGCTCGGTGACGCCGACTCGCTTGGCGATCTCGGAGACCTTGCCGCGTTGGTATCCGGTCTCGGAGAAGACCTCCGTGGCCGCGGCGAGGATCGAGGCGCGCCGTTGGGCGGCGGGCAGGCGGGTGCGCGTGCGGGGCTCGGTCACAACGGCCATCGTATGCCCGCCCCCTTGCCAGCTTTCTTAGTCGTGACTAAGTTAGAGCTTGTACTTAGTGGCGACTAAGTTGTGGAGGAGAGTCATGTCTCTCGGACGCCTCATGCAGGGCGAGCCCCACGCGGCTACGCCCGGCGTGACCATCGCAGCCCCTCGCACTTACGAAGCGTTCGGCGCCGTCTGCTTCGCCGGCCGCCGCAACCGTTCCTTCACCCGCCTCGCCGGACTCAGCGGAGCCGAGCCCGGGGACCGGGTTCTCGACGTCGGCTGCGGCACCGGCTACCTCGCCCGGCGAATGGCCGCGCGGGTCGGGCCGGGCGGTGCGGTGACGGGGGTGGACCCCTCACCGCCGGTCCTGGACTACGCACGGAGCAAGAAGCAGCGTCCCGGCAGTGCCCCCTGCACCTTTCAGGAGGGCATCGCCGAGTCCCTCGACCTGCCGGACGCCTCTTTCGACACCGTCGTCACCAGCCTGATGCTGCACCACCTGCCGGAGGAGCTCCGTCCCGCGGCACTGCGCGAGATGCACCGCGTCCTGCGGCCCGGTGGGCGGCTGCTGGTCGTGGAGTTCCGTCCGCCGCGGAGCCGGATCGGCCGCCGTCTGGTGCATACGGGAACAGCTCATGCCATGGCGTACAACCGGGCGGATCTGCTGGGCGGCCTTGTCGCGGACGCCGGCTGCGAGGTCCGCGGGAGCGGCGATCTGCGGCCCTGGCTGTGCTACGTACAGGCGACGCGGGCGCGGTAGTGCCGGGCGCCGTCCCGCCGTTTTTCGATCACGCTCCACGGTGCGTGGCAGCTGGCGCCGAGCCGCGGTCGCACGGCCCCCACGGGGCGGCCACCGCGCGAGACCACGGTGTGGACCAGTCACTCCCCGGGGCGCCCTGGAGGGGTCCGGCGAGCGACGGTGAGCGCGGCCGCAGCAACGGATGCCGGACGCGAACGGGAGCCGAGACCGTGACCATGAAGACGCTGGAGTCGCACACGGGCCACCCGGAACAGTCCGAAGGCCGGCCGGACACCGGAGGGAACGCCGCGGCGACGTTCCTCAGCGCAAGGCCCCTTCTCCTCTCGATCGGGCTGCGTGTCCTGCAGGACGTGGGTGAGGCCCAGGACGCGGTGCAGGAGACGTGGCTGCGCTGGGCCCGGACCGACCGCTCCGCCGTCACCAACCCGCCCGTGTTCCTCGCGCAGACCACGAGCCGGATGGCCATCAACGTCACCCAGTCCGCCCGCCGACGCCGTGAGACCCTTGGCGGTCCATGGCTGCCCGAGACCGTGGACCGCACCGGCAACCCCGAGTGGGCGCTGGAACGCCATGAGACGGTCGACGGCGCGATCCGGCTGCTCGTGGAGCGGCTGCCCGCCGCGGAACGGGCCGTCCATCTCCTGCGCACGGCCTTCGACCACCCCTGTCCCCGGATCTCCGAGCTCCTCCACCTGAGCGAGGCCTACGCACGCCAACTCCTGCGCCCTGCCCGCCGAGGGGGCAGTCGGCGGTGGCATCAGGCGCGCGGGGCGGTCGCGGCTTCGGGCTCTGGTTCCACTGCCGGTGCCACCGTGTCGCTCAGGCCGAGGCGGAGGTGCTCGACGTGGTAGAGGGCCTGGTCGAGGAGTTCGGCGACGTGGTTGTCGTAGAGGGCGTAGACGACGGAGCGTCCCTTGCGGGTGCCGGTGACCAGGCCGAGGTTGCGCAGCAGCCGTAGCTGGTGGGAGCAGGCGGACTGTTCCATGCCGACCTCGGCGGCCAGCTCGGTCGCGGGCAGGGGGCCTTCGCGCAGGCGGGCGAGTATGAGCAGGCGGGAGGGGGTGGCCAGGGCCTGGAGGGTGGTGGCGACCCTGGCGGCGCCGGCCGCGTCCAGGCGCGCGCGGGGGACGTTGCTGGAAGGCGGTGCGGCTCCGTGACCCATGCGTCCATCGTAGGGCACCCTTCCATGAATGCATGAATGAGTCTTCATCTGTTCCTGTTACGGTGGAGGCGTCGGTCGGACTGTGCTCCGTCCCCCTCTTTCCGTGAAGGACCCCGTGTCGATGTCTTCCACCCTCACCCGCCCGGCGCCGCCCGGCACTGCCCGGGAGGCGGTGGCACCCCGCCGCCCCACCCGGATCTTCGCCCTGCCCGAGGCCCGCTGGGCGGCCGCGGCGCTCGTGCTGTTCCTGCTCGCGCTGCCGCTGTATCTGGCCGGTACGTCGGCCTGGACATGGGCCCCCTTGTTCGCGGCCGTCTACGCGACCGGCGGCTGGGAGCCGGGCTGGGCAGGGCTCCGGGCACTGGGCGAGAAGACCCTCGACGTGGACCTGCTGATGGTGGTCGCCGCGCTCGGGGCGGCGGCGATCGGGCAAGTGCTGGACGGAGCGCTGCTGATCGTCATCTTCGCCACCTCCGGCGCTCTGGAGGCGATCGCCACCGCCCGCACCGCCGACTCGGTGCGTGGCCTGCTCGACCTCGCTCCCGCCACAGCCACCCGGCTTGCCGGCGACGGCACCGAGGAGACGGTGCCGACCGACCGGCTCGCGGTGGGCGACGTCGTTCTGGTGCGGCCCGGTGAGCGGATCGGTGCCGACGGCCGGGTGCTGGACGGCGCGAGCGAGGTCGACCAGGCCACCATCACCGGCGAACCGCTGCCCGCGGCCAAGCAGGAGGGCGACGAGGTGTTCGCCGGCACCCTGAACGGCACCGGTGCGCTGCGGGTGGTGGTCGAGCGGGACCCGTCCGACTCGGTGATCGCCCGGATCGTGGCCATGGTCGAGGAAGCCTCCGAAACCAAGGCCCCCACCCAGCTGTTCATCGAGAAGGTCGAACAGCGCTACAGCCTCGGGATGGTCGCCGCCACGGTGGTCCTGTTCGTCCTGCCTCTGGTGTTCGGCGCCGATCTGCGGTCCACGCTGCTGCGCGCGATGACCTTCATGATCGTCGCTTCGCCGTGCGCGGTGGTGCTGGCCACCATGCCGCCGCTGCTGTCCGCCATCGCCAATGCCGGACGGCACGGCGTGCTGGTCAAGTCGGCCGTGGTCATGGAGCGCCTCGGACAGGTGGACACGGTCGCCCTCGACAAGACCGGCACGCTGACCGAGGGCACCCCGCGCGTGACCGACATCCGCCCGCAGGCCGCCTCCGGCCTGAGCAAGGACGAGGTGCTGCGGCTGGCGGCGGCGGCCGAGCACCCCAGCGAGCACCCGCTGGCCCGCGCGATCGTCGACGCCGCCCGCGCTCGCGACCTGGACATACCGCTGGTGGAGGACTTCGTTTCCGCCCCGGGCGCCGGAGTCAGCGCGAGGGTGGAGGGCAGCACCGTCGCGGTCGGAAGCCCCGCCCGCATCCTGGACGATCCCGCCGGCCACCCGGCCGTCGCCGTGGCCGCCGCCCTGGAGCAGGACGGCCGCACGGCCGTGCTGGTCACCCTCGACGGCACCCCGGTGGGGGTGCTGGGCATCGCCGACCGGCTGCGTGAGGACGCCGCCGCCACCGTCGCCGCTCTGGGCAGCCTGACCGGTACGGCCCCGGTGCTGGTCACCGGCGACAACCCCCGCGCCGCGGGCCGGCTCGCCGCCGAGGTCGGCATCACCGACATCCGCGCCGGTCTCCTCCCGCAGGACAAGGTGAATGCGGTGCAGGAGCTGGAACAGGCCGGGCGGAAGGTGCTGGTGGTCGGCGACGGTGTGAACGACGCCCCCGCACTGGCCGCCGCCCACACCGGTATCGCCATGGGCCGTGCCGGATCGGACCTGGCCCTGGAGACCGCCGACGCCGTCGTCGTGCGCGACGAACTGGCCACCATCCCCACCGTGGTACGCCTCTCGCGCCGAGCCCGCCGCATGGTGGTGCAGAACCTCGTCATCGCCGCGCTCTTCATCACCGGCCTGGTCGTGTGGGACCTGGCCGGCACCCTGCCCCTGCCACTGGGTGTCGCCGGCCACGAGGGCTCCACCGTCATCGTCGGCCTCAACGGGCTGCGCCTGCTCGCCGACGGCGCCTGGCGCCGTGCCCTCGCCGGGACAGACCGTTGAGCCGCCGCGCCCGCAAGGCCGCCCCCGCGGGGGCGGCCAGGTGCACCGTCACCGTGTGCCGCGGCTGCTGCTGCGGCACCGAGAAGATCCCCGGCGTCGACCACGCGGCCCAACTGGCAGGCCTGCGGCAGGCCCTCGCCGACACCGCGCAGATCCGGGTGACCGGGTGCCTGGACGCCTGCGAGCACGCCAACGTGATCGTCGTCCAGCCCTCGCCGGCCGGGCGGGCCGCCGGCGGGCGGCCCGTGTGGCTGGGCCTGGCCAACGACCCCGAGGCCGCCGATGACATCGCCACGTGGATCGCTGCCGGCGGGCCCGGACTCGCGGACCCGCCCGGCGTGCTCGACCTGTACGCATTCACCCCGTCCCGGCGCATGCGCCAGGCGGTCGAGGGCTGATCGCACCCGGCGCCGGGAGCGGCACGGCGAGGCGCCCAGCCCTTCCGCCGGTCGCGCTGGGCCGCTGTTCTCCGAAGGGGCCACGGGACTGACTGCTGCTTGCCGCCCGGACAAGGCGTTACCCTGATCTGCGGCTGTGGCTCCCGATCACAGCGCGGCGGTGGGGCTCGCCGTACCCGAACCGCGGCATCGTCGCCGCCGACAGTCCCTACTTGCGATGGAGCGACGCCCGCATCCGTGCGGGCCCAGGCGAGTAGGAGACGTGCGTTCATGACTGCCCCGAACACCAGGGTGACGGACGAGCCCACGGCTCCCGACGTCGATCTGCACCTGCCGTCTCAGCGGCGGCAGTCGTGGCGGGCGCAGGGGCCGATCGTTGCGGTGGTGGCGATCGGCGGGACGATCGGGGCGACGGCCCGGTACGGGGCGTCCCTGGTCTGGCCGGTCGCCGCGGGTGGCTTCCCGTGGACGACGCTGTGGGTCAATGCCGCCGGCTGCGCGGTCATCGGTGTCTTCACGGTGCTGATCACCGACGTGTGGGCGGCGCACCGGCTGGTGCGGCCCTTCTTCGCGACCGGGATTCTCGGCGGGTTCACGACCTTCTCCACGTATGCCGTGGACATCCAGAAGCTCGTGCAGGGCGGGCATCCCAGGACCGGGCTCGCCTATCTCGCCGCGACGCTGTGCGCGGCGCTTGCGGCGGTATGGCTCGCGGCGACGACGACGCGCCGCATGGTGGCATGGAGGCAGCGGTGACAAGGCTGACGGGCAGCGCCCTTCGAGTGACGATCTTCATCGGTGAGAACGACGTCTGGCACCACAAGCCCCTGTACAGCGAGATCGTGCACCGGGCGCACAAGGCCGGGCTGGCCGGAGCGTCGGTGTTCCGCGGTGTGGAGGGCTTCGGGGCCTCCTCTCTCGTCCACACCTCGCGGCTGCTGTCGCTGAGCGAGGACCTGCCGGTGGCGATCGTCATCGTGGACACGGCGGAGCGGGTGCGGGCCTTCCTGCCGCAACTGGACGAGCTGGTCGGGTCGGGGTTGGTGATCCTCGACGACTGCGAGGTGATCCGGTACGTGGGCAGGGAGAATTAAGGCATGAACTGGCTGCTCGTGGCCCTTGGTGCCATGGTCGGGGCTCCCCTGCGGTACCTGACCGACCGGGCGGTGCAGAAACGGCACGACACGGTGTTCCCGTGGGGCACGTTCACCGTGAACGTGGCCGGCTGCCTGATCCTGGGCCTGCTCTCCGGCGCCGTGGCGGCAGGGGCCGCTTCGTCGCACGTCCAACTGCTGCTGGGCACCGGGCTGTGCGGGGCTTTGACGACCTATTCGACGTTCTCGTACGAGACACTGCGGCTGGCGGAGGACGGGGCGAGGTTCTTCGCCGCCGCCAACGTGATCGCCAGTGTGGTGGCGGGCTTGGGGGCGGCGTTCGTGGGGGTGTCGTTGGCGGAGGCGCTGTGGGCGTGAACCGGCCCGGCCCCACGGCGCGGGAGGCGGACCGGCCGCCCGGGCGGATGGGGCCGTGGCGGTTCGTGGTCTGGTTCGGCACGGTCAGCCTGCTCGCGGATGTCGTGTACGAGGGGGCCCGCTCGATCACCGGGCCCCTGCTGGCCTCCCTGGGTGCCTCCGCTCTGGTCGTCGGGTTGGTGACCGGCGCCGGGGAGGCGGCGGCACTGGGGCTGCGACTGGTCTCCGGCCCGCTGGCGGACCGGACCCGCCGCTTCTGGGGTCTGGCGATCGCCGGATACGCGTTGACCGTCGTGTCGGTGCCGCTGCTCGGCGTGGCGGGTGTGCTGTGGGCTGCCTGCGTGCTGGTGATCGCCGAGCGGGTGGGGAAGGCGGTGCGCTCGCCCGCGAAGGACACCCTGCTCTCGCACGCCACCGCCGCGACGGGCCGGGGGCGCGGCTTCGCCGTCCACGAGGCGCTCGACCAGATCGGCGCCCTGGTCGGCCCGTTGCTGGTGGCGGGCGTGCTCGCGCTGACCGGGAACGACTACGGTCCCGCGCTGGGCGTGCTCGCCCTCCCCGGCATCGCCGTACTGCTGCTCCTGTCCTGGCTACGGGCCCGGGTGCCCGACCCGGAAGCCTACGAACGTGAGGTGACAGCCGCGGCGCCCGCGACACCTGTCGCGCACGACGGGCGGCTGCCGAGGGCGTTCTGGACGTATGCCGGGTTCACCGGGGCCACCACGACCGGGTTCGCCACGTTCGGCGTGCTCTCCTACCACCTGGTCCAACGGCATCTGCTGGCCGCCGCGTGGGTGCCGGTGCTGTACGCCGCGGCGATGGCCGTCGACGCCGTCGCCGCGCTGGCCACGGGGTGGCTCTACGACCGGCACGGTCCGCGTGTGCTGATCGCCCTGCCCGTCCTGACCGCGGCCGTGGCGGCACTGGCGTTCACCGACACGATCGCGATCGCGGTGGCCGGATCGCTGGCCTGGGGTGCCGCCATGGGCATCCAGGAGTCCACTCTGCGCGCCACGGTCGCCGACCTGGTGCCCAGCGGGCGGCGGGCGACCGCCTACGGGCTGTTCGCAGGCGTCGTCGGCGCGGCGAGCCTGGCCGGCGGCACCCTGACGGGCGGCCTGTACGGCTACTCCATCCCAGTACTGATCACGGTCGTCGTCGCCATCCAGGTGCTGGCAGTGGTGCTGCTGGCCGCTACCCGCGTGCGGCGGCTCTGACCGCCGGGCGGAAGGCGACTGCCGCGAGGCGAGGAGCTTTCTGGCGGCCGCCGGCTGGTTCGCCGGATCCGCGGATTCGCCGGCATCGCCCTCGCCTACGGCTCCTACCGGCGCAGCCGCTGGTCCAGCCGCTCCGCACTCACCTGCGCCTCCTTGAGACATCCGACCCGCCACTCGCGTCAACAGACGGAGCAGGCTTGTGCGGAGCGCGTCCTGTGCTTCGGTGTCGGACATCCGGCCGGCGCCCCGTTCCTCACTTGCGACATGGGCAAGCCTGATGGTAGCGGCGACCGGCCAGTGGACCGGTAGCCGGTCAACGAACTCCCCGGTCTCCCGGCCCCTGGCGATCACCTGTCCGACACGGTCGGCGAGGGGCCTGTGCTGGTCCCGGTCGGCCTGCGGGCTGACGGGCAGGGCGCTGACCTTCTGCAGCAGCACGGGGTAGCGCCGGGCCGCCCTCATTCCCGCTTCGAGCAGACGCATCGACGCGTCCGCAGCGGGTCCGGTGTCGAGATCGACGCCATCCATCGCAGCGACGGCGTCCTCGGTGACGCGGTCGACGACGGCCAGCAGCTGCTCGCGCGGGAGGGGCCGGCGCGACCGAGACCAGCTTCACCATCACGGGCATGGTCTGCGCGCACTGCGCGGCACCCGTCACCGAGGAGATCGAACGCATCTCCGGGGTCACCGCCGCGAGGCTGGACGTCGACAGCGGAAGGGCCGTGGTGATCAGCGACGGAACCCTGGACGTCACCGGCGTACGTGCCGCCGTCGACGAAGCGGGCTACGCGTTGTCGACCTGAGATACGAAACCGGCGGTGGACGGAGCCCCCGTCGGGATCACCCGGCGGGGGCCTGGGCCTTCGGCCCCGTCAGCTGCCGCCGGTCGAGCGGCAGTTCTGGCGGGAACCGGAGCCGGCGTTGTCGCCGACTCCGGCGCGGCGGCGGAGGACCGGGAGCGCCGCGACAGGGCGGGGCGGCGGTCCTCCGCCGCCGCATACGGCCGAACGGCCTGTCCCGTAGGGAGGTTCAGCCGGTGAAGGCGGTGGTCCCGTTCGGGACGCCGAGACCGGACGGGCCGTCGTACCCGGTGGTGCCGGTGCAGAGGTAGGAGCCGCCGCAGCTGCCGTTGGAACCGCTGGTGACGTCGTACAGCGCCGAGGTGTGCGCGTAGGGGAACGATGCCGGGTAGGAGCCGGCGGACGGGGTGCCGCCCAGGGCGTAGGTCGCCGCGATCAGCGGGGAGGAGGCGCTGGTGCCGCCGAAGACCATCCAGCCCGTGCCCTGGCTGTAGGTGTCGTACACCGCGACACCGGTGTTGGGGTCGGCGACCGCCGAGACGTCCGCGACCGTGCGGTTGGCGCAGCCGGTGTCCTTCTGCCAGCTGGGCTTGGCGTCGTAGGAGGAGCAGCCGGAGCCGGCCCCGCTCCACACCGTGTCGGTCCAGCCGCGCGTGTTGGAGGCCGTCTTCAGGGACGTACCGCCCACCGCCGTCACGTACTTGGAGGCCGCCGGGTACTCGACGCCGTAGCCGTTGTCACCGGAGGAGACGGTGATGGCGACGCCCGGGTGGTTGAAGTACGAGGAATCGTACGTCGCGTCGCTGGAGGACTCGGAGCCGCCGTAGCTGTTGGAGACGAACTTCGCGCCCAGGTTGACCGCGGTGTTCACGGCCGTACCCAGGTTGGTCATGGTGGCCGAACTGGCCTCCACCAGCAGGATCTTGCAGTTCGGGCAGGCAGCGCTGACCATGTCGAGGTCGAGGGAGATCTCCTCGGCCCAGCCGGAGTTGCCGCGCGGGTACTTGGTGCCGCCGTTCTGGTCGACCTTCTTGAAGCAGCCGTTGGCCGTGGTGCAGGCGGACAGGCCGTACTGGGAGCGGTAGACGGCGAGGTCGGCCTCGGCGTTCGGGTCGTCGTAGGCGTCGACGATCGCCACCGTCTGGCCCGAACCTCCGGTCGCGGACGGGAGGTTGTACGCCGCCTGGAGCGAGGCGGGACCGTAGCCGGAAGGTGCGGCGGCCGCGGTCAGGTCGCTCTCGGCGTGCGCCGACTTCGGGGTGCCCGCGGTGACCTCGAGGGCGTGGCAGGCCATCTCGCCCTTCTTGGCCGGGGCGGCACAGGCGTGGGCGACGGTGACGCCGTGGGACGGGGAGGCGGTGGCCTGGGCCGCCTGGCCGACGGGGGCGGCCAAGGCGAGGGCGGCCGTGGCGAGCGTGGCCACGGCGGTGAGGGATACGGTTCTGCGCAACGTACGTCCTCCGCAGGGTGGGTGAACCGGGAAGGGCTGTGGGGGGTGCGCGGCCTCGGCGCGGGGTGCGCACCACGGCCGCGCAGAACCTACGGATGTCGGGGCCACGTCAACAAGATGGATGTTGAAGCCGGAACGTTCCTTTGCCGTTCTTGGGGCGTTCATATGTCGTTCCTGGACGAGTCGTAACCGACACCGGGAGCGACCATGGCTTGACCGTGCTTCGTTCGGAACCGGATCGTCGACACCCTGTGTCAGCGACTTCCCATGGTGCGTTCCTGTCCAGCGACCGCCTCACACCGGGCTGCGTCCAGTGGACGCCCCATCACATCGCCCGCTCCCCGGAGCAGTTCGAGGTGACCGAGCGCGCGGTCGGCGAGTCGGGGCCGGCGCCGCCGCTGGAGCCCGAAGTCGTGGAGGCCGTCATGCGGTGCCTCGACTGGATGCGGCCCGTGGAGGCACGGCCCGGTTTCGGCCTCTCCTGCAGGCAGTGGACGAGACGACCGGACAGCCGTTCCGTCCACCGAATCGATGCGCACCCTGGCCCCCGTCTCCTCAAAGCTCATGCACGAAGGGCGGGGCCGCCGCGCGGTTGTGTTCAGAGGTGCGAGCCGCCGGACGCGTCGATGGTTTGGCCGGTGATCCAGCGGCAGTGTCGGATGCGAGGAACGCGATGATGTCGGCGAAGTCGGAGGGGTCGCCCATGCGGTTGAAGACCGAGTGCTGTGCGTGGGCGGTTTCGCTTTCCGGGGTGTTCCAGCGGTGCTTGTTCATGTCGGTTTTGACGTGGTCCGGGGCTACGGCGTTGATGGTGATCTGGCGGGGCCCGAGTCGTTTGGCGAGCGTGCAGCTTTTTCGTTGGTCGCGTAGTGGACGGCGACGAGTGTCCCGTCGGCGGCGAGACGGTGGGCGATGGCCCGGCCGATGCCGCCGTCCTGCGCCGGTGACCAGTGCGGTTCTGCCCGTCAGGGCTGCCATGGTTGTCGCTCCGCACGTGTGTTGTGTGCTCCTGTGGTGTGCCGGTGCCGGTGCCGGTGCCGGGCCCGGGCCGTCCGGCACCGGGCGGTCTGGGGCGGGACGGTCCAGCCCCGCCCCGGCGCCGGCCGGCGTGGGACTGAGGTGCCCGCTGTCGTTTCGCCGGCTGGGTCAGCGTGAGCGGAGTTCGCGCCGCAGGGTGCGTTCGAGCGGGGTGAGGGGGATGTCGTGCCGTATGCGTTCGGGGTGCCTGGCCGCGGGTCCGGTCAGGTCGTGGAGTGACCCCGCGGGGAAATACGGTCCGGCTGGCGGCGGGCCCATGGTGTTGTAGGGCTCCAGGCCTGTGTAGACGTACAGGGCGTGCAGCATGCGGCGGGGCAGTGACAGTGCCACGGGGGACCTCGCTTGGCTCGTCGACGGAACCGGTCGGATGTCTCACCGTGCGGCTGTACGGTCGGCACGCGGTCCTGACGCGCTGGAGGCGGAGTCGGGGTGCGGTGGTGCTGAGGTGGGGGAGGACCCCAGGCGCCGGGCCGGCAGGGTGGCCGCGCGATCGCCTGCGGGAGACCCGGCCCTCACCAGCCGGCCAGGCGCTCCACCAGCAGAGAACCGCCGATGACGATCATCATGGCACCGGAGACCCGGGTCACGGCCCGAGCCGCGGAGGGCCGCGTCTTGAGCACGGTGCGGGCCAGGACACCGACGGAGAGATAGACGACGGCGCTGGCCGTCATGTGGAGCGTGCCGAGCAGGCCGGTCTGCGCGGCGACGGGCCAGCCGCCCGAGGGGTTGATGAACTGCGGGAACAGTGAGAAGTACAGCAGCAGCGCCTTCGGGTTCAGGCCGCTCGTGCCGGCTCCCCTGAGCGCGACCTGCCAGTGCGAGGAGGCCATGGTCTCCGTGGACGCCGCCAAGGCGGCGGGCTGCCTCAGCACGCTCCACCCCAGCCAGATCAGATAGGCGGCCCCGGCGACGGTCAGCGCAGTGAGAACGGTGGTCGAGTTCGCCACGATCACCACCAGCCCTGCCACGGCCAGCAGCGTGTACCCCGCGTATCCGGCGATCAGTCCGGCGACGGCCGGCACGACCGAGCGGTCCCGAAGCCCGGCCGAGATTGCATAGGCCCAGTCCGCACCAGGGGTGAAGACCAGCAGCAGATCCACTGCCAGGAAAGCCGCAACCGTCGTCGTGTGCATCGATCGTTCCCTCTCACATTCCTTGCTGTGAGAGGGAAGGTTAGGTGCGAGTTGCCCGAAAGTGTTTGCTTCTTTACTCCATGATCGCGCTTCTTCGGGGAAAATCTCCCCCATGGATGCCCTGGACCGGAAGATTCTTACCGAGCTGCAGCTGGACGGCCGCCTGACGGTCACTGAACTGGCAGCGCGCGTGCAGCTGAGTGTCTCGCCCTGCCATCGCCGGCTGCGCGACCTCGAACGCGAGGGCGCCATCCGTGGCTATCGCGCCGTCGTCGACCCGGCTGCCGTCGGCCTGAACTTCGAAGCCGTGGTCTTCGCCACCCTGCGCTGGGAGGACGCCGGCACCGTCACCGCCTTCGAGGAGGCCGTGAGCGCCATTCCTCACGTCATCCAGGCCCAGCGTCTCTTCGGCGACCCCGACTACCTCCTGCGCGTCGCCACCACCGACCTGGCCGCCTACCAGCAGCTCTACGACCAGCAGTTGGCCAAGCTCCCGGGCGTCCAGCGCCTGACCTCGACCCTCGTCATGAAGAACGTCGTGCAGGACCGGCCGCTGCCCGAGTAGCCGCACCCTCGAGGACGCCGGATTCGCCGATGCCCGAGGCATCAGGACGCACGCCGGCGGGCGGTGCCGCGCGGAGACACGCCGGCGTCCATCCCCTGGCGGGGCAGGCCCGCGCGTTTCGTGCAGCGGGACGCGCGCATCGTGCAGGAATCCACGCGATCGCGCTGCGGATACTCGTGCGCAAACGACCGACGTACCTCAGATGACATGCGGAGGCAGAGCTCCATGCGGACGTTCGTCTACACATCTCCTCCCTCGCGGGTGGTCTTCGGCGCCGGCACGGTGGGCCGCCTCAGGGCGGAGGTCGAGCGGCTGGGCTGCTCCCGGGTTCTGCTGCTGTCCAGTCCGCCCGTGGCGGAGGCCTCCGCGCGGGTCCGCGACGCGCTCGGGGACCTGCTGGCGGCGGAGTTCGACGGCGCGGCCATGCACACCCCGGTGGAGGTGACCGAGCAGGCGCTCCAGGCGCTCAGGCACGCCTCGGCCGACGGCATCGTGGCCGTCGGGGGCGGTTCGACGACCGGCCTGTCGAAGGCACTGGCCCTGCGCACGGACCTGCCACAGGTGATCCTGCCGACCACGTACGCCGGTTCCGAGGTGACGCCCGTCCTCGGCGAGACCCGCGACGGGCGCAAGGTCACACAGTCCTCCCCGGCGATCCTGCCCGAAACCGTCGTCTACGACGTCGACTTCACCCTCACCCTGCCGCCGGCCATGACACTCACCAGCGGCGTCAACGCCCTCGCGCACGCCGTGGAGGCCCTCTACTCCGCCGACGCCAACCCGGTCACCGACCAGCAGGCCCTGGACGCGATCTCCCGCATCGCACGGGCGCTGCCCCGGCTGGCGGCCGATCCCGCCGACCCCGAGGCGCGGGCCGACCTGCTGCACGCGGCCTGGCTCGCCGGGACCTGCCTCGCCACGGTCGGCATGGGCCTGCACCACAAGTTGTGCCACACCCTCGGCGGCAGCTTCGACCTGCCGCACGCCCAGACGCACACCGTCGTGCTCCCGCACGCCATGGCCTACAACGCGCCCGCGGTGCCCGACGTGATGCGCCGCATCGCCAAGGCCCTGGGCGCGCCGGACGCCCCGAGCGGCGTGTACGACCTCGTCGCCTCCCTGGGCGGACCCACGTCGCTGCGCGAACTCGGGATGCCGGAGTCCGGCCTGGCCCGCGCGACGGAACTGGCCACCTCGACGCCGTACCCGAATCCGCGCGAGCTGACCACCGAGGGGATCGCGCGGCTGCTGGCCGACGCCTGGCACGGACGCCGCCCCGAGGATTCCCCCTCCACGGAAGCCAGGCTGGCGCGTCTGACCGAACAGGTGGTGGCCAGCTTCGCGCAGGCCCCCGACCCGCGCGTCCGCACCCTGCTGAGCGACCTCGTCCGGCATCTGCACACCTTCGTCGCCACCAACGACGTCACCGATGCCGAATGGCAGTACGCCATCGACTTCCTCACCCGCACCGGACAGATCTGCGGCCCGACCCGCCAGGAGTTCGTGCTGCTCTCGGACACCCTCGGTGTCTCCAGCGCCGTGGACCTGCTCACCAACTCCCGCACGCCCGACACCACCCCGTCCGCGGTGCTCGGCCCCTTCTATGTGGAGGGCCCGCCCGAGGCCGCGCCCGGCAGCGACATCTCCGGAGGCCTGCACGGCACCCCGCTCTGGGTGGACGTACGGGTCACGGACACCGAGGGCGTGCCGGTCAAGGACGCCGTGGTGGACGTGTGGCAGTCCAACGAGGACGGCTTCTACGACGTGCAGCTCCCCGACCTGGACGGGCCGGTGCTGCGTGCCCGGTTGCGCACCGACGCCGAGGGGCGGATCACCTTCTGGTCCATCCTGCCCTCGCACTACCCCATCCCCGGGGACGGGCCGGTCGGGCAGATGCTCGACGCGGTCGGACGCCACCCCTACCGGGCGCCCCACCTCCACTTCATGTTCGACGCGCCCGGCCACCGCCGGCTCGTCACCCAGCTGTTCGTGGCCGATGGGGCCTACCTGGACAGCGACACCGTCTTCGGCGTCAAGGACGAACTCGTCGTCGACTTCACGCCGCAGACCGGTCCCACCCCCGACGGCCGCCCGCTCGACGGCCAGTGGTGCCGTCTCGACTACACCTTCCGTCTCGCCCCCCTGGCCGGATGACCGAGGAGCGCCCACCCATGACGACCACCGATGCGCACGACCCGTACGACACCGACGTCCTCGTCGTCGGCAGCGGCCCCGCCGGCGGCTCGGCCGCCCTCCTGCTGGCCAGCTACGGCATCCGCACCCTGCTGGTGACGAAGTACGGCTGGCTGGCCAACACCCCACGGGCGCACATCACCAACCAGCGCACCATGGAGGTGCTGCGCGACCTCGGCGTCGAGTCGGAGGCGCTGATGTTCGGCAGCCCGTCCCACCTCATGGGGGACACCGTGCTGTGCACGGCGCTGACCGGAGACGAGATCGGGCGCATCCGCAGTTGGGGCACGGGCCCCGCGACGGCCACCGAGTACGCGTCGAAGAGCCCCTGCGAGATGATCGACCTGCCGCAGACCTACCTGGAGCCGATCCTGGTGAGCAACGCGGCGGCCCGCGGCGCCAAGGTCCGCCTCGACACCGAGTTCGTCAGCCTCACTCAGGACGACGACGGCGTCACGGCCCTGCTGCGCGACCGGATCCGCGGCGACGAGTTCACCGTACGGGCCCGCTACCTGATCGGCGCGGACGGCGGACGCAGCACGGTCGCCGAGCAGCTCGGCCTGCCCTTCGACGGGCGCATGGCCAAGGCCGGCAGCATGAACATCGTCTTCAAGGCCGACCTCACCCGCTACTGCGCCCACCGGCCCAGCGTCCTGTACTGGGTGCTGCGGCCCGGGGCGGAGACCGGCGGCATCGGCATGGGCCTGGTACGCATGGTCCGCCCGTGGAACGAGTGGCTACTGGTGTGGGGTTACGACATCGAGCAGCCGCCGCCGGATATCGACGAGGAGTCCGCGCGGAGAATCGTGCGCGACCTCGTGGGCGATCCCGACCTGCCGGTGGAGATCACCTCCACCTCGCTGTGGACCGTCAACCACGCCTACGCCACGCAGTACTCGTCCGGGAGGGTCTTCTGCGCCGGCGACGCCGTGCACCGTCACCCGCCGTCCAACGGGCTGGGCTCCAACACCTCAGTCCAGGACGCGTACAACCTGGCCTGGAAACTCGCGATGGTGATCCGCGGCGAGGCCGGTCCGGCGCTGCTCGACAGCTACACGGCCGAACGCGCCCCCGTCGGGCGGCAGATCGTCGAGCGGGCCAACCTCAGCCGCGACCAGTTCGGCCCGATCTTCGACGTGCTCGGCGTCGGCGCCGGCAGCGACGAGAACGCCATCTCCGAAGGCATCGCCGCGATACGGGCCCGGACGCCCGAGGGCGCCAAGAAGCGACGCCTCCTTGACGAGGCCGTCCAGCTCAAGAACTACGAGTTCAACGCGCACGGCGTGGAGATGAACCAGCGCTACGCCTCCTCGGCGGTGCTCCCCGACGACACGGGCGCCGAAGACTGGGAGCAGGACAGGGAGTTGGTGCACAGCCCGACGACCCGGCCCGGCGCCAAGCTGCCGCACGCCTGGCTCGTCGGCGCACAGGGAGAGCGCATCTCCACACTGGATGTCGTCGGCAAGGGGGTCCTCACCGTGCTGACCGGACTGGCGGGCGACGTCTGGGACGCGGCCGCGAGCGCCTGCCGGGACACCCTGGGCGTACCGCTGCGGGTCGTGCGCATCGGTGCCGAGAACTCCCGTGACGCGTACGGCGAATGGACCCGCGTCAGCGAGATCGCCGAGGACGGCGTCCTGCTGGTGCGCCCGGACGGCCATGTCGCCTGGCGCCGGGCCACCGCCCCTCGGACCGCGCGGTCGGCGCAGGACGAACTGCTCGGCGCCCTGCGCCACGTCCTGGCGCGATAGGGGAGAGGCAGACGGACAAGCTCGTGGCCACGGCCGAGGATGCCCTGGCGGAGGTGACGGACGGACAGTCGTTCGCCGCCGGGGGCTTCGGACTGAGCGGTGTTCCGGAAATCCTCGTCGCAGCCCTGCACGCGACCGGGGCGAGCGGCCTCACGGTCGTGTCGGACAACTGCGGTGTCGGCGGCCGAGGCCTCGGCATCCTGCCGGCCTCGGGCCGCATCGCCCGGGTCACGGGCTCGCACTGCGCGCCGCGCGGTGGAGGACGAGGCTGCCGTGCCGGTCCCCACGCGCGGCCCTGACCAGCGAGTAGTCGGTCGAGACGGCGTGCTCCAGGATGCGGTCCAGCCCGTTGAAGCCGCGCACCTGGCCTGACACCGGAGACGGTCGCGGCCCGAACGCCGTCGACCATCCGTCGCCCCGTCTCTATGGGAAGGCGGCGGACGCGGCCTCGTCCTGCCGGTGGCCCTCGGCCCGGCGCAGGGCGGCCGGGGTGGTGCCGAGCCGGGCGCGCATCACCCGGGTGAGGTGCTCCTGGTGGGAGAATCCGCAGGCGACGGCCACCTCGGCGATCGGCGCGGAGTCGGTGCGCAGCAGCCGGCAGGCCCGCTCCAGCCGCAGCTTGAGCAGGAACTGGTGCGGGGACTGCCCGGTGCTCGCCCGGAACTGCCGTGTGAACTGGCTGCAACTGAGAGACGCCGAGGCGGCGAGGTCCGCGATCGGCAGCGGCTCGGCGAGCCGCGCCTCCATCAGCTCGTGCACGGCGGCCAGCTGCCGCGCGGAGAGCCCGGACCGCGCGGGGCGGGACGCGGCGGAGCCGACGGGGCCGACACCGTGGCGGCGCACGAGCTGCGCGGCGAGCATCCCGGTCAGGTGGTCGGTGTAGGTGCGGGCCGACGGCTCCCAGGAGCGCACCGCGTCCTCCAGTGCGAGCACCAGCTGCTCGGCGAGTGGATCTGCCGCACCCAGTTCCTCGCACAGCTCCACCGGCCGCCCGTCGTTCGCCTCGCGCAGCGCCCCGTCGGTGAGATAGGCGTGGACCGTGTCCAGTCGGCCACCGAGCTCGACGGCGAGGGCCCGGCCGGCCGGCTGCAGGAAGAGCCCGCCGGCCGCGATCCGCCGTGACCGTGCGCCGCCGCCCCGCCCGCGGCGCACCGTGACGGGCCCGCTCAGGTGCAGGATCAGCAGGTGGGTCGGCGCGGGATCGAACGTGGCGCGGTAGGGCTGCTCCTGTTGGGCGGCGAGGTACAGCTGCTCCCAGCCGAGCCCCGAGCTGGTGTGCCGTGCCCGTATACCGGGCTGGCGCAGGATGCCGACCGTGTCGGCCGGACCGAGCTCCGTCATTGGTGCGACCTCCTCGCGGCACCCGATGTAGTTGAACTGTAAATCGCCAGGGGCTTCCCGAAAAGCGACCGGGCCGTAGAAGTTGCCCGACGAAGCGAGGAGGTGGGGCGGCCGGGCGGAGCCGGAGCCGGCCGCGGGTGAACAGCCGCGCGCGACGCATGGCGCGTCGGGGAGGGTGTCCGGGGGACGGACGGACCCTACTCGGTCGCGACCTGAGGCGGGAGCTGTACGGGGTAGGGCTCGCCGAAGTCGGCGGAGCGGCTGACCTTCTCCCAGGCGGTCGCCTCGGACAACTGGCGGCGGGAGTAGTCCAGTGCCATCTCCGCCGCGTTCGCGCCCAGCAGGAGATGGCTCGGGACCTGCCCGCGTCGGACGGTGCGCACGATGATCCCGGCAGCGCGCTCGGGGTCCCCGGCCGCTCCGTCCGTGCTCTGCCGCACCCGCCGGTTCATCGCCCCGACTGTCTCGTCATAGGCGTCGGGGATCGGGTGGACCGTCATGGACGAGCCGGCCCAGTCGGTGGCGAAACCGCTCGGTTCGACGACCATGACCTGCACACCGAACGGCGCGGTCTCCGTGGCCAGGACTCTGCTGAAGCCGTCGACCGCGAACTTGGCCGCCTGGTACGACGCGATTCCCGGCGAGCCGCCGACGCGCCCGCCGATCGAGGAGATCTGCACGACGGTGCCCCTTCCCTGTTCCCGCAGGGTGGGGAGCGCGGCCTTCGTGACGTTGTAGACACCCCAGAAGTTCGTCTCGAACTGGGTGCGGAAGTCGTCGTCCTCCGTCGTCTCGATGGGGGACACGTTCGCGTATCCCGCGTTGTTCACGATCACGTCGATGCGTCCGAACCGGGCCAGCGCCGCTTCGACGGCCTTGCGCGCCTCGTCCGGGCGCGTGACCTCCAGTGAGAGGGGGTGAATGCGGTCGCCGTACTCCCTGAACGCTTCCGCGAGGGCCTCGGGGCGGCGGGCGGTGGCCACGACGCTGTCGCCGGCCCCGAGGGCGGCGGTGACCAGGGCGCGGCCGAGGCCGCGGGATGAACCGGTGATGAACCAGACCTGTGAACTCATGCTGTTAGTACAACACCGTTCTCTTAATTACGCAACGCCGTTGCGGTAATGGTTCCTATGATGTCCTGCATGACTACGCCTGCCTTTCAGCGCGCGCGCAGTGTCCAGGCCAAGCAGGCGCGAGAAGAGGCGATCCTGGACGCGGCCCGTACGCTCGGCCGCCGGCGCGGCATCCGGGAGGTCACCCTCACCGACATCGCCGCTGCCGTGGGCATGCACAAATCGGCGTTGCTTCGCTACTTCGAGACGAGGGAGCAGATCTTCCTCAAGCTCACGGCGGAAGGGTGGCGGCAGTGGTCCGCCGACCTGCGCGGCGACCTCGAACGGAGGGCGCACGCCACACCCGCCGAGGTCGCCGCGGTCATCGCCGCCACGCTGGCGGCGCGGCCGATGTTCTGCGATCTCCTCGCGCAGGCGCCCCTGAACCTCGAGCGCAACGTGTCGATCGAATCGGTGCGCGCCTTCAAGCTCGTGACCTTCGAGGAGATCGAACTGATCGGCGCCGAGCTGCGACGACTGCTCGGACTGACCGAGCTGCAGACGATCGACACCATCGCGACGGCGACCAGCATGGCCGGGGCCCTGTGGCAGATGTCCAGCCCCGGCCCGCGTCTGCGGGAGCTCTACGAGACGGATCCCCGGCTCGGCCACGCGGTCGTCGAGGTGGAACCCCGCCTGCGCCGCGTCCTTGCAGCCTTCCTCACCGGACTCGGTGCGGGCGCCCTGTGACCGCGGCTGGAACGCCGTGATCGGTGCCCCGGCCGGCCCCGAAGTGTGCGCGCCGAGCCCGGCGTGAAGGCGCCGGGACGCCGTCGCTACCGGGCCGGGGCGTGCTCCGCCGGCTCCGGCCGTTCCTCGTCCGCATGCAGGCAGTTCGCCAGACACCGTGTGCGGGACAGCGCGAAGATCCCGTAGGTGAGCAGGGCGAAGCCCACCAGGGCCGACAGCAGCCACATTCCCGTGCGTGGCTCCTCGCCGTAGATCGTGACGCCCAGGAGGACACCGGCCGTGGCGTCGGTCAGCGTCAGCGCGGGCTGTGAGGCGATGAGGGGGCCGGCCTGCATGGCGGTCCCCAGCAGGAACAGGGAGGTGCCGCCGATCACCGCGAAGCCGTAGGTCTGCCACGCCAGGAGAAAGGCCTGAAGACCCCGATCGCCCAGGATGCCCATGGCCGATTTCATGAGCGCGGCGGTGAGGGCGTTGCCGAGGGCCGCCCCCGCGGCCAGGCAGGCCGCCCGCGTCATGCCCAGAGGCCTTCGGGTACCCGCGAGTACCAGCGCCGCGCCGATGCCGCCGACGACCAGGAGCGTGGGCACCCACAACAGGCCGGGCACCTCGTCCCTTCCACCGGAGGGAGCGAGGGACAGCAGGAACAGCGTCAGCCCCACGGCGATGCACGCCACCGAATACCAGGCCTTGCGCGAGCGGTGCACGTGGAAGACGGCTCCACCGATCATGAGAGCCAACGGCAACTCGAGGATGAAGACCGGCTGAACCGCGGCGAGTGAGCCGGATGCCAGGGCCAAGGCCTGAAGAATCGCGGAGGCGGTGACGCCGACGATGCCCGCGAGCCAGACGGGGGTGCGCAACAGATCGAGGAGGAGACCCACCCGCAGGGACATCGTGGCCGGCACGGTCAACGCCGCGCGCCGCTGCAGAACCGTTCCGAGCGCATTGCTGCACGCGGCAAGAACGGCGAGAATCAGGGAAAGAACCATGCCCGGGTCACTCCTTGGTCATCGCGGCCCTGCCTACCGGAATGCTTCGAACAACCGCGGCGTGGAATCTCTGATTCCGCCTACCCCGTCGGCGTTGGGACTGCCTGCCGGCCATGCAGGCATCGGTCGCACGGACCGTTGACAGCCCAGCCCCTGCTCACCGCACCGCTGGGGCGGCACCCCCGCAGATCGCCGGCTGTCCTCGTCGCCTGCTGCTCTCGCCGGCGAACGCCGTGACGCCCGCTTGGCTCCGCGCCTGTCAGGGCGGCCTCATGGGCGTATCGTCCTGATATGCGTGGCGATGGCGCTAGGTGTGACCGGTGACACCGCCCGCCGCCGTATCGCGCAGGTACGGCAGTCACCGACCGGTGCTCGCACAGGGAGGTGAAGCGTGTCCGACGCCACCCCCGAAAAGACCTGCGCGGGCTGTGTTCCGGAAGCACTGGACCCCGTCCTGAGCCGGTTCACGCGGGAGGCCGGCGCCAGCGTGAGCGCGGTCTACCTGCCGTCGCCGGACGGCCAGGTGTTGCACCTGGCGGTGCTCAGCGGAGTCTCATGGCAGATCGCCACCCCCTGGGCGCAGGTCGCGCTGGAGGCCACGACCCCGGTGAGCGACGCCGTGCGGGAACGACGTCTGGTGTGGATCGGCGACCAGGAGGAACTGGCCCGCCGCTATCCGCAACTCGCGCTGGTCCTGCCGCACCCCTTCACCATGGCCGCCGCTCCGATCACCACCGGCCCGACCGCGTGGGGCGGCCTGGTGCTGCACTGGCCCGCCACGCACCCACCGGTCCTGGACTGCGACGAACAGGATGCGATCACCGGCGTCTGCGACCACCTGGGCCTGATCCTGCAGCAGGCCGTCAGCAGCGGAGGTGCCGTGTCGCCCGGGTCCGAGCCGCGGATCCTGCCCGTGCCGCTGACCTGTGCCGCCGGGCCGGACGAGGCACAGGCCGCGGTCGGCTTCGCCGAGCGCCTCCCCGACGGCTGCTGCGCGCTCGACCCGGACGGTCGGGTCACCTTCATCACCACCTCCGCGGCGGACCTCCTCGGCGTCGGCAGGCCCGACCTGCTGGGCGTTCGGCCCTGGGAGGCACTGCCGTGGCTGGACAACCCCGTGGCGGAAGACCGGTACCGGGCCGCGGTTCTCAGTCGTCAGCCCACGTCCTTCACCTCGCGGCGCCCGCCGGACCACTGGCTGTCCTTCCACCTCTATCCGGACACCTCCGGCATCAGCGTGCGCATCGTCCCCGTCTCCTCGGCCGACCTCCTGGCCCCTCCACGGCTGGTGCATCCCGCGCCTGCCGCCGGGCCTGTCCGCGCCCCGGCCCTGTACCACCTGATGCATCTGGCTGCCGCTCTCACCGAAGCCGTCGGCGTGCGGGACGTGGTGGACAGGGTCGCCGACCAGATCCTGCCCGCCTGCGGCGCCCAGGCCCTGGCCCTGCTGGCGGCGGAGGAGGGGCGGCTGCGGATCATCGGCTACCGCGGCTACACCGGCGAACTCATGGACCGCTTCGACAACGAACCCCTGACGTCGGACACCCCCGCCGTGCGCGTCCTGACGACGGGCGTTCCCAGCTTCTTCGCCACCTTCACCGACCTGAAGGAGGCCTATCCTCCCGCGGTCCTCCAGGACGACATGGCCGCCTGGGCGTTCCTGCCGCTGATCACCTCCGGACGCCCCGTCGGCTCGCTGGTCCTCGCCTACGACCGGCCTCGTTCCTTTCCCGCCGACGAGCGTGCCGTGGTGATCTCGGCGGCCGGGTTGATCGCCCAGGCGCTGGACCGCGCCCGTCTCTACGACGCCAAACACCGGCTCGCCCGCAACCTCCAGGCCGGCCTGCTGCCCCGCACCCTGCCCCGCATCCCGGGCCTGGAGGTGGCCGCCCGCTACCTCCCTGCCGGGCGCGGCATGGGCATCGGCGGCGACTTCTACGACCTCATCCGCCTCGGCGAGGCGACCGCCGCCGCGGCCATCGGCGACGTCCAGGGTCACAACGTGCACGCCGCGACCCTCATGGGACAGGTCCGCACCGCCGTCCACGCCACCGCCGGAGCACCCCCGGGCGAGGTCCTCGCCCGCACCAACCGCCTGCTCACCGACCTCGACGCCGGACTGTTCACCAGCTGCCTCTACGCCGCCCTCGACCTCGCACGCCACCGAGCCTGCCTGGCCACCGCCGGACACCCTCCGCCGATCCTGCGCCACCCCGACGGCCGCACCGAAGTCCTCCATCCGCCGCCCGGACTCCTGCTCGGCATCGACCCCGACGCCGACTACCCCACGACCGAGATCCCCCTGCCGCCCGGCGCCGTACTCACCCTGTACACCGACGGACTGGTCGAAGAGCCGGGTAGCGACATCGAGGACTCGATCAACACCCTCGCCGACCGGCTCGCCCGAACCCGGGACCAGACGATGGACGCCCTCGCCGACAGCCTCATCGACCACGCCCAGCGGTCCGCGCCCTGCAGCGACGACATCGCCCTGCTCCTCATCCACCATCGACACACAGTCGGCTGACCGAACGGGCCACCGACAAGCAGCCGGCTGAACGAACGGGATCGTACGCGCCGCCGGACGGCCGGATCCGCCACCGGACGGGCAAGCGGGGGCGGCGCTGGTCCCAATTACCGCCGTTCGTCATGATTGGCAAGGCTGCTCACTCGAAGGTGTGGCGTGGCGCCGCCCGGCACAGACGGCATATGCCTGCGTGTCCTACTGTCACGTCCCTACCTGCCCATGGGGCAGGCAGCCGCTGGCCGAAAAGGGGAGAGGACCGGGTGGGGACGGTGGGAATGATTGCGGGCAACGAGAGCTGGGCGGAGCGGGCGACTTGCCGAACCGCTGATCCGGAGCAGCTGTTCGTCGAGGGAGCGGCCCAGCACCAGGCCAAGGCCCTGTGCACGGGCTGCCCCGTGCGCACCGAATGCCTGGCGCACGCGCTCGACAACCGGATCGAGCACGGCATCTGGGGCGGCATGACGGAGCGGGAGCGGCGCGCCCTGCTGCGGCGCCGCCCGACGGTGACGTCCTGGCGGCTTCTGCTGGAGACCGCGCGTGCGGCGCACGCGCAGCAGGCCACAGGGAGCGCCGGCGCCGGGGAGTACTGGGCCCAGGCCGGCTGATGCGCTGATGCGGCGTGGTGGCGGGTCGCCGGCGTTCAACCGGTCCGGCAGCTGCGGTCGTTCACTCAGGCGCGGCTACGTCGGCGCTTGCTTGAAGGCGGTGACCAGCTCGGTCGTGGTGAGGATCGCGTGCGCGAAGGTGGGGCCGATCAGTTCGTGCGCGGCGTGCATCATCTCGGGTGTGTAGGCCGCGGTGGCGTCACGGACAAGGGTCACGTGGTAGCCGAGCTCCATCGCGAAACGCGCGGTGGTCTCGACGCAGGTGTTCGCCAGCACCCCGACGGCCACCACATGTGTGATGCCGTGCTGCCTGAGCCGCATGTCCAGATCGGTGTTGGCGAATCCGCTCTGGGCCCAGTGTTCGTGCACGACGAGGTCACCTGCCTGCGGCTGGAAGTCCGTGTGGAACTCCCCTCCCCAGGTGCCCAGAGCGAACGTGTGCTGCGTCTGGATTCTCCGCTGGGTCGGATTCGGGTGGTCCCAGGCGTCGTAGTCGCCGGGCCGCCAGCGGCGGTGCGGCACGAAGACCACCTGCAAGCCGGCCTCCCGTGCGGAGGCGATCACGGTACGCAGATTGTCCAGCAGGCCGACCTGCGTCGCGACGGGCTTCAGGCGCTGCCAGACCTTGCCTCCCTCGGAGAGGAAGTCGTTGTAGGGATCGATGAGCATGACCGCCGTGCGGCACGGGTCGTAGGCCTCGATCACGGTATCTCCTCACCCTCTGGGCAACCGACATCAACGCGGAACAGGGGAAGCCGTCCCGCACCGTAGCGGCGGACGGGTCGACGTGACGAGCCGGAACGAGCGGCCGCTCACGGGCCCGTGGCGCGCCAACGCCGTCCGCTCGTCGCGACGGGGAAGGTTCACGTGGGGTGCTCTCGCTCCCATACGGCTCTGGTGACAGCGGACGGGCGGGGCAGCAACTGTCCGTCGAGGTGGAGATCCACGCGCTCGTTGTAGAAGGCGACCAGGCCGGCGATGGGCGTTACCTGCCGGGTCGGGAAGTCGTACGACCAGGCGAGGTCGGGGTAGGTGTCCGTGTCGGTTGTGACGGACCAGTAACCGCTGGTCCTGCCCTTGTACGGGCAGCTGGTGACGGTGTCGGTGGGCTGCATGCGTGTCCAGTCGATGTGCACCCGGTCGAGGTAGTGGCGCGTCGGGAGGCCCGTCTCCAGCACCATGACCGAGGACGGTGCGTCCGCGAGCACCACTCCGTCGAGCATGACGCGGACACCGCGGCCCGACCGCAGTGCGTCGACGCGGGTGTAGGGGCTGCGCGGATGAACGAACACCTGCTCGTCCTCCTCGAACCATGCGTCGATGGCCTCCCAGCGGAAACTGGCAGTGCCGTGGATACCGGACGGCGTGTCCTCAGCCCACTCCCAGGCCGCTCCCGGTCGGGAGAGCGAGCCCAGTCGAAGGGTGTGACGCCGCGCCGTGCCGACCCGCAGAGCCATGGTTCGGCCCTCGTCGAGCAGAGCCCCATCGCGGATGTCCTCCCACGGGATGCAGTACTGCGGGTAGCCCGGCCACAGCCACACATAGCGGGCCCGCACGGTGTCGAAGACGGGAAGGCCGGCCACGTAGCCGCGGACGCGGCGCGGCACAGGCTCCACATGGCCGACCGGGACGATCATCTGCGGGTAGTCCGGTGCGTGCTGCTCCATGATGCGTTCCCTCGTAGCGTCTCATGCCGGACCTGGACGGCCGAAAGCCGTACACGGCCCGACGGCACCAGGCAATCACGGGGGCGGCTGTCCGGCACCCCGAGCATCGGACAGGCCGGATGGCCTGTCGGAGGTGACCGCTAACGTTCTTGCGACGTGAAACCGCGCCGGCGGCTGACTCGGAGGGGTGCAGGATGGGTGCTTCGGCCTGGGACTACTACGTGCCCTACCAGGCGGATCTCGGCGCCGCGCTGGAGGAGTTGCACCAGCGGGTGTTCCTCGCCGGTGACTACTACTGGGTGCGCGGCGACGACTCGCTTCCCGAGGAGGAGCGCCGCCCACGACCTTCCACTCCGGACGAATTGTGGGCCGACGAGTGGACGCAGCACTCCGGCACCCACTCGGTCCTCGACGTCTTCCACGTGCAACGCGAGGACGAGGAGCCCGAGGTCTGTGCCGTACAGCCGGTGACCGCCGAAGAGGCCCGGAAGGCCGCCGGCACCGAACGGCTCACCCGCGCACACGTCCCGGCGATCCAAGACCTTGCCCGCGACCGCTGGTACGGACGCTGCGCAGTACTCCACGACGACCACGGAAGACCACAGGAGATCTACTTCTGGGGTTGGTCCGGAGACTGAGCCATGCATCCGGCGGCTGCGGCAGGGCACGCGCACTGTGCCGCCAAGCATCACGAACGTTGCGACGGAAATGCCGTTGAGCTCGTGGCCGGCGGCCCGGAAGACTGCTGCCATGAGCCTGCGGCGCTTCGTCTTCGTCGATCCCGACGGCATCAGCGGCGGCGGTTGGCTGTATGTGGTGGTCGAGGCGAAGACCGGCGTCCTCTACCAGCAGCAGTACGGCGGAACCGCCTGTCGGCAGGGACAGGCGGAGGGCTTCCTGGTGCCGCTGTTCGGCCCGGACGAGCTGGACGCGCTGCGCGAGCTGTTCGAGAGGGACTTCCGTGGTGCCGGCACATGGAACTACGCGTGGCCGGACGACGAACGCGACAGACTCCGCGGGATCATCGAAGTCATCCGCTACTGGACGTGCGACGGGACCACCGAGGAGCCTCACGGCCTACGGTTGGACGAGAGCCGGATGCACGAGGCGGACGAGGCGTGGGTCCCGGTGATCACACCGGACGGCCCGGGCGTGTTGCCGTGGTTCAACTCCGACTGAGCTCGGCCGGGCACGTCGGTTCCACGACAGGTCCTACTAGGTCCGGTCCTACGTCTGCGGCCTGTTACGCCGCTGTGCGGCCTCACCTACCGTCCTGACCATGGATAAGACAGCCATACTCGACGAGGCGCTCCAGCGGCTGCACAGTTCCGGGCCGGAGCGGCTCGGGCGGCTCACCAACCACGCGCCGATGGCCGTCGAGGCCCTCGCCGCGCACGGTCGGGCCGGCTCGGTGCACCGGTGGCTCGACCTGTACACACGCAAGCTTGAGGAGTTCCCGTCCGGTGTCGAGCCGGTCACGGCCGCCAACTGGCGTGCCGCTCGGCGATTCCCGTCGAGCCGCAGACTGGATCGGCTACCTCGGCCGCGAGATCGCCGAGCGCCCCTGGCGCGACGTGCTCACTGAGTGGTGGCCCCGTCTCCTGCCCGGCATGTACGGCGGCTCGACCCACCCGGTGATCCGGGTGGGTCACGCCGTGCGCACTCTTCTGGCCGACGACGTCACCGAACCACGTCTGACCGAGCTTGCCCACGGCCTCGGTTACTGGGCCGCCCGCTACCACCCGGTCGCGGACCTCGCCCCGCTGCCCGGTGCCGACAGCGCAGCCGCCGCCCTGGACGCGGTGGCGCCCATCGCCGCACGGGAGGGCGGCTTCCCCGACCGGCTCGGCCGCGTCACGGGCCTGCCCCGGTGGGCGGCCGCGGTCACGGACCCGCACGAGGCGCGACGCCGTCTCACCGAACTGGTGCGGGCGGCCACGCACCGGTACGCCACCCACGGCCACGGAGAGGAGACGATGCTGGTCCACGCGGCCACGGCCCCCAACGCCGTGCTGCGCACCCTCCCCGCGCTCCCGCCTGGCCTGTGGGCACCGAGCCTGCGGGCCGCCTGGACGGCATCCGCGGCAGTGACCGCGATGTACGCACCCGACACCCCGGTCGCCTACACGCCACCGGGCACCCTCATCCCCGAGGAGGTCTTCGAGCGGGCCCTGTCGCACGGCGACGAACACGTCATCAAGCTGACCGACACAGCCCTCGACGTCGGCGACGAACAGGCACTGACGGCCGCACTGCGCTCCATCGAGCTGAGCGAACCGCTGGTCTGAAGGCCGTCCCGCAACTGCCGGTTGCACCCGCGGAGGGAAGCTCGAAACCTGGTGGCCGCCGTCCTCGAGCAGTCGATACGGTCGGGCTCCCGGCCGGCCGCATCGGCGGCTACCCCGTCCAGAGAGCGATTCCCGTGACCAGCCAAGCAACGACGACCCTGTGGCGTCCCAGCGGACCCAAGGAACTGGAGCTGGTACGTGAGCTGGACTGGCGTGCCTGGCCGCCCCGGCTTCCCGAGCAGCCGATCTTCTACCCGGTCCTCAACGAGGACTACGCCGTCAGGATCGCGCGAGACTGGAACGTGAAGCATGACGGCGCAGGCTTCGTCACCCGGTTCGAAGTCGAGTCCGGCTTCCTGCGCAGGTATCCGGTCCGGCAGGCGGGCGGACAGACGATCGTCGAGCTGTGGGTACCGGCCGAGGAACTGGACGAGTTCAACGCTCACATCATCGGCAGGATCGAGCTGGTCCACGAGTTCCACTGAGCTGCCAAGGCTCCGTGACGTGGCGTCGCGACCCGACACGACTTACCGCACAGCCCATTTGACTTGCGGTCGTTCGCTCGGCTGTTCAGGGTCTCGAAGTCCGGGGCCGACCGGATCGTCAACCGCCGGTGACCGGCTCGGTGACCTGGCACGGGTCACGGAACACCGGTGGCCGCGCGGTCATGCCACAGATGGTCCGTGACTCCCGGATGCCGCAAGCCCTCAGGCGACGGCTCCAGCCTCAGCGCCTGCGGGGGTGAGGGCGAGGACTCCGGTGCCGCGCACCCGCGTGTCCTTCGTCAGTGTGAGCGGGCTGGGTCCCAGGGCAGCGGCGATCTCGGGAGCGAGATGGAACGCGACCGACGTCCATTCGCTCTCGGACTCGTCGTCGGCGTCCTCGCCCCAAGTGGGCGACAGCATCAGCTGCTCGCGTCGGGACCTTTCCAGTGGCAGCGGTTCACCCCGTGTGAAGCCCGCGTCCTCGGCCTCCCCGGTTGCGCAGTACCGCCGGAGCACGGCACCGTGCTCAGCGACGAGCCAGGCAGAACCATCGCCCTGCGCACCGTAGTAGTACGCCTGCGCCCGGCCGTAGCGTGCGCTCAGCTCGGTGCACAGTCGCAGCATCTCGTCTGCGCGCTCGGCGCCGCACGGATCGCACCACCAGCCGATGACGAGCGTCCACCCGTCGACTTCGGGGCTCACGTACACCCGGGCAAGGCCATCGGGATTTCCGTCCGCATCTCCGTGGCCGTCCTCGTCGATGACCGACTCGGCTTCCGCGAACGTCACTGGTCTGGGTCGGGTGAGCCCCAGCATCGCCATGACTCCTGCTTGATCACCGGTCGGTACCGCGATCCAGGACAGCCAGCATGTCGCCAGGGGCCTTGGCCGATCGTCTGCCGAGATGTGCACGGACACACGATGCCACGCCGCTGTCCGCACCCTGAGACCAGGTCAGAACTCAAGCCGACCCGGTGATCCCGAGGCCACTGTCGGGCCGGCAGAGGGGATCGCGAACGGAAGGAACCACGAGCACCGACACACCGCCTGGCAGGATGGGCGTGGCTTCCGGCACGCATCGGTCGAAGAGACCAGGCCCGACGCAATGAACCGGCCCCGGCCCGCCCTGGAAGGGGCGCGCCGGGGCCGGTTCGGATCGCCGCCGCTACGGGCGGGTGCCGGCGTCAGCTACCGGGTCAGCGGTGGCAGTCGCGGTGGACGGGGCGCCAGGCGCGGGTCCAGTGGCCGGGGTGCCAGCGGTGGTGCCGGTCGCGGAATGCCGGGTGCCACTGGCGTGCCCACTGGCCCCGCGCGTCCTGGCAGTGGTGCGACGCCACCGGCGGCCGGTGGTGCTGCGGCGCGGCCGACGCGGTGCCGACCGTGCCGACGAGCGCGCCCGCGGCCAGAGCCACCGTCGCCGCCCCCAGGGCCGCGGCCCTCTTCAACCCGTTGATCATGTTCAGACCTTTCCGTACGAACCGGGGCTGGCGCCCCGTCACTGCCCGAACCATTCGGCCGGGCACGGACTGATCTTTGCTCTCCGACGCGACCAAATCACCGCAGAACACTGTCTGTTACGAAATACCAATCAATTTCTCATTGGGCTCAAATACTCATATAAATACGTCGATAGGGTGCAGTGCACTAGAATGGTCGGCCGCCGGCAGTCATGAGCGAGCGGCTCGGTTCACGGGCTTGCCGACTGAGCCGCTCAGGCGATGCCCGCGCGGGCGAGGACGAGGACGATTCGGTGGCCCAGGATTACGGGCGGGTCGGTATCGTTCCAGGTCAGACAACCGGTGGCCGGCTCGACAATCGCCTCACCAGCCTGCCACGCCCACCCGTGTGCGGTTCAACTGGGCTGCCACACCGAGGGCTTGTGGGGACAGGTGTGAACCGACGTCCAGACCATCCCACCGACCGGGCGACGGTGAATAACCTACTTACCGGCGTGCGCCGTGAGCAGAGGCTGGAAGAAGCCCGTCTCCTGCGGCATGCGCCACCGAGGGGCCACAAACCCAGCCTCGGCCACGAGGCCGGCCAGCCTGTCGCGGCCGAGCGCCCAGGAGACGGTCCGACGGACCCGGACACGCCACTCTCCGGCTGCCGGCAGGAGTTGGAAATGCTCCAAGTCGTAGTGTTCGCCGTCCTCGTGCCAGTGCCAGAGCTGGAAGGTGACGGTCCGTTCTCCATCGCCCGCGTACCGATGGACCTGCGGAGGCGCCGAAGCCGGCCGGCTGCGCAACAGGTCGTCATAGGCGCGCGTGCTGACCATCAACAAGCCCCCGGGACGCAGTACGCGGCGCATCTCCGCCAGCGCGGCATGAACGTCCTGCTCCGTCAGAAGATGGGGAAGGGAGTTGTCGGCGCAGACGACGGCGTCGAACCGGGCGTCGGGAAACGGGAGGCGTCGCATGTCGGCGGCGGCTGTGCGCAGCGTGACATCCCGCTGGGCGGCCTCACGGGCAGCACGGGCGGCGGCGCGGGGGCTGAGGTCCGTCCCGATGACGCGATGCCCGCGCAACGCCAGCCCGATGGCCTGTGTGCCGATGCCGCAGGAGCAGTCGAGCACCGCCGTACGGTCCTGACCTATCAGGGCGTGCAGAGCTTCCCCCTGCCGGCGAATGCCCGCGTCCCAGTCTGCGTAGATCAGGTGGTAGTCGTCGGCCAGGTCGTCGTAAAACTGTGCCACCGAGTTCTCGGGCATGGAGCGAGGCTACCGTGCGGGATTGCCGGAGGCACTGGTTATGCCGGTGCTCCATGGTCGCCTGGACACCCTCTGCCGAGCACGCCGCTGCCAGTTCTCGCGAACATCCGCGAGCGTGCTGATCGCCGACTGCTGCCGAAACCCGCCGACAGCCGGCAAGCGCCGCTACCGAAGGTGAACGAAGCCACCCTCTCCATCGAGCAGCATCACCAGCGCGTGCTTCAGCCCGATGAGGATGGCTGCGGCGCGCGTGTGGTCAGAGGGGCTGGAGCCGGCGGCGCAGGAGGCAGAACACGTTGCCTTCCGGGTCGGCCAGGACGTGCCAGCTCTCGGTGCCGGTCTGGCCGACGTCGGCGGGCTTGGCGCCGAGCGCGAGCAGCCGCTCCAGCTCGGCGTCCTGGTCGCGGTCGGTGGCGTTGACGTCGATGTGAAGCGGCAGCTTCCCGGTCCGCGGGTCACTGCTCGGGCTGAGGATGAGGGTGGGCTGCGGGCCGCCGAAGCCGGCGTCGGGCGGCCCGATCTCGATGCTTCCGTCGTCCTCCCGGCCGAGTTCGACGTAGCCGAGGACCTGGCTCCAGAAAGCGGCGAGGCGTTCGGGGTCGGCGGCGTCGAGGACCAGCTCACTGATGCGGCATGCCATGCCCGCCAGTGTAGGTGGACAACTCCCGCCGGGCGATCGCATTTTGCTTGCTCAGGCGTCCCGGCGCCGGTCCCGGATCTCAGGGCGTTGCTCGAAGCCGGCTGACGTGTAGGTGGCGACGGCGCCGACGTTGGAGCTCGGGGTGCAGACGATCGCGCTCGACGAGCCCAGCTCCCGGAGCGCGGCCGCCGCGGCGACGGTGATCGCCTTGCCGTAGCCGTGACCGCGGTGTTCCCGGTCCACGCCCATCGGCTCGAGCAGCCCGGGCTTTCCCGGACCGGCGGACCACACCGTCACCGCCGCCACCGCGTTGCCCTGATCGTCGTACGCGACCAGACACCGGGCGTCGGCGTACGGCAGTCCGGCCGCCATCGCGTACCAGTGCTCGTCCGTGAACGTCGACCTGTCGAACGATGCGCGCTGCACGGCGGTCCGCACGTGCGCCTGCTCCGGCCCGATCACCTCGATCCGCACGCCTGGGTCCTCCACCGGCTCCGTGAGGTCGCGGCGCAGCGGCGTCCACGGCTCGTCAGCGCTCCAGCCGTCCTCGAACAGCAGATCTTGGACGAGCGCACCCATCGGCGCCTCGACGTACACCTTCCCCTCCATCAGTACGCCGCGCTCCGGTTCGGTCACGTCCTCAACCAGTCGCTGCGCCAGCTCCTCGTCCCGCTGAACGTCCGGCGCGATCGTCAGCCGCAACAGCTCGGGACCGTCCAGCAGCCCGACGGCGAGGATCCGTCCGTCCCGGCTCCAGGTCCGGACCGCAGCGGCCGTCGCCTGTGCACCGAACCGCCAGAACCAGCCCAGATCCCCCGGATGCAGTTGCATAGGCGCCCCGTCGTACTGCCACTCCCGCAGCACGCCCACAGCCTCGCCCAACCCGTCGACTCCCGGCTTGCCCGACACAATCGCCATACCCCCGATCACACACCACCGCGCCGGCGGCCCGCACCCGGTTTCCGGCCGGTTGGCGCGGTAGGGCGGGTGGATTCGGGAAGGGGCACGAGGCGGGCTCGATGATGCCTGAAGTCCGGAGCGGTTCCGCGTGCACGACGGCTGCGAGCGGACCACGCGCGACGACGACCACTGAACCACGGACGTCGGCATCAGCGCCGGACTGACGACCTACGCTTGCTGCTGCCCCAGGGGCGGGGCCGACGATGCTGACCTGGAAGCGTTCCGCGGCCCGCCGCAGCGGCCATCCGTCGTCCACGACACACCGGGCCAGACGCAGCCTGCCGGTCGGAATCAGCGGGGCATTACGGTGGGACACGAGGGCCTCCTGCGATCGGGCGTAGATGTCGCAATCCACACCGAACCCAGAAGGCCCTCACCTGTTCAAGCACCCAGCACGCGTGTCACCAACGTCCCGGGACAGCACACCTAGGCCTGCCCGGCGAGGGGATGCCTTCACGTCTCGGCTCGGCGGAACTTACGGTTTGTGGGTTACCCAGAGCAGTTCCGCCGGCCAGCGGTGTGCCCAGTCGGGTGGGTCGGTTTCGTTGTAGCCGTTGGGTGTTCCGAGTTCGGGCCGCGGCTCGATGAGGTCGTCGATGATGAGACCCGCGCCGCGCAGGACCTTGACCCAGTCGCCGTAGGTGAGCTGATAGCTGGTCGCGCCGTCGTCTTCGGCGATGGTGTTCAGCCCGAAGTAGTCCTGCTGCAGCGTCGTGGTCACGCGGCTGGCGGCTTCGTCGTAGCAAGCTTCGAACCATGGGCTGGCGACGTTGAACACCAGGCGCCCGCCTCGGCCCAAGACGCGTGCGGCCTGCGGGACGGCCAGGTGCGGGGGCGCCCAGCTGAGCCCACCGAAGTCGCAGAACACCAGGTCGAAGCTGCCGGCGGCGAAGGGGAGTTGTTCGGCGGCGCCTTGCACTAGCGGATAGCGGGCCGCTCCCATCGCGCGGGCCGCGGCGGCGAGTTGGGCTTCGGACAGGTCGAGCCCGACCACGGTGGCGCCCTCGGCGGCGAGCGCCCTGGACCACTGGCCGGCGCCGCAGCCGAGTTCGAGGACCCGCTTGCCGGTGACGTCGCCCAGGGCGTGCAGGTGCGCGTCGGGGATGGAGTACATGCCCCACAGCCGGGGTGTGGCGCCGATTCGCGGGTCGTGCTCGTGCTGGTAGGCGCTGCTGATCTGGTTCCAGAGCCGCCGGTTGGCGGGGATGCTGTCCACGTGCCGACCCCACCACTGCCTGCCGGGGGCGGTCAACACGATTAGGGCACTGGCCGGCCCTCGCCTCGGTCCGGCCCTGGCTCGGCCCATGATCCGCCGGACGAGCCCTAGCCGTTGACGTCGAGCGCCGTTCCGTACAGCCGGTCCACCCGCAACCGGATCACCACTCGGCGCTCGGCAACGACCTGTTCCAGGAACGCGTCCTCATCCTCCGGCTTGGCGGCCTGCGGGATCATCTCCAGCAGTTCCCGACCGATCGCATCGCCTGGAACCGTCGTGACCTCGGAGACCCCGGCCTCGCCTTCGGCGACTGCGAACGACCACATGTCGCCGCCCTGCACATGCAGCGCCGCACGCGGGTCGCGCCGCAGGTGCCGCACCTTGATGCGATCGGCCGTCGTCGAGAACCGCACCATGCGGGCAGCAGGGTCCCAGCTGTACAACATGGTGGTCAGATGGGGATGGCCGCTGCGTTTGACGGTGGCGAGCGTGCCGAACCGCTGCTTGCCGAGGAGGTCGGAGAGGGATTCGTCGGACAGTGGGCGAGGCGCTGGTCCTTGAGTCATGCCTGATCAACAACGAAGACCGCTCGGCAATTTCCAGGAAATGGCGCGATCATGGACCGGTCACTGATCCGCAACCGCCGAGGAATCGAATCGCATGCCTGTGCCGGCCGACCCCACGGTCCTCCATCCGATGCCCGAGCAGCCGCGGGTGGTGTTGCTCAAGCCGCTCGTCAAGTCCCCGCTGATCGAGGTCGGTGAGTACTCCTACTACGACGACCCGGACGACGCGACCGCGTTCGAGACGCGCAACGTGCTCTACCACTACGGGCCCGAGAAGCTGATCATCGGCAAGTTCTGTGCGCTGGGCACGGGCGTACGGTTCATCATGAACGGCGCCAACCACCGTATGGACGGCCCCTCGACCTTCCCCTTCCCCACCATGGGCGGCTCCTGGTCGGAACACTTCGACCTGCTCACCGGCCTGCCCGACCGAGGGGACACCATCGTCGGCAACGACGTCTGGTTCGGCCATGGCACGACGGTCATGCCCGGCGTACGGATCGGACACGGCGCGATCATCGGCACCGGTGCCGTGGTCACCAGCGACGTACCCGACTACGGCATCGTCGGCGGCAACCCTGCCCGCCTCGTCCGCACCCGCTACAACGCCCGGGACATCGCCCGGCTCCTGGCCGTGGCCTGGTGGGACTGGCCCGCGGAGCACATCACCGACCACGTGCGGACGATCATGTCGGGCGGCATCGCCGATCTGGAAGCCGCCGCTCCGGCGTAGGCGCATGCTCAAAGGATCAAAGGTCGTCATATCCGGCCCGGTCAGTTGGGGTGCTGCGTGGTCCGGAGGTGTTCAAGGAGGTACGGGTCGTCGAGACGTGCGTCGGTGACGCGGTCCCGTACATCGGTGAGGAGCCAGCCCAGTAGCTCCGCAGTGGCGTGGTACTCGTCGTAGAAGCCCATGCGCAGGTCGGTGATCTCGAACTCGAACATCACGTCGTCGACGAGGTCTGCCAGGTGCGCGTCGGCGGCCGGGCCGTGGGTGACGGCCCATCTGTCCAGCCAGGGACGAAGGCTGTCGGTGGCGACGGTGATGAGGCTGAGGGTCGCCCGGATGGGCACGGGGCTGGGGTGGATGTCCAGGGTTGCCTGCCACCAGGCGGTCCAGACGCCGCGAAGTGCGTCGGCCAAGGGCGCATCCCAGGTGGTCCAGCCCGCCTGCGTCAGACGGGAGGCGATGAGTTCCTCGTCGACGTGGAACCGGCCGGTGACGACGGGGCGGATGATGCGCGGGACAAGGCGGCGGTAGAGACGCGGGAAGTCGTCCCAGTGGCTGGGCACCTCCGCGGCGGCGGAGGACACCAGATCGTCGGGTATCAGGTGCAGCGGCCCGGAGAGTTCGGCGAGGTCCTGCTCGCCGTAGCAGAACAAGCACCCCGTCACAGGGAAGGGCTCCTCGGCGGCGAAAGCACGATCCAGGGCATCGAGAGCTCTCGTGAGCTGCTCGGAGCGAGACATGGCGACCTGCCGGGGGACTCCGTCCGGGCGACCGGCGAAGAGCGCAGGCTATCAGAAGGGGCACCGTCTCATCGACTCCCCGCGTGCGTTGAGCGCAGGAGCACCGGTCATTGGTCATAGGTCGAAGGTCGGTGGTCAATTGACCTGCCTACAAGAAGATTGGAGCCGTGGCTTGTCCTGGTTCTGACGCGGACTCCTTCTTGCGCCGGCCGCTCACCGCTCGCATCGCGACCAGCGGGCCGACCGTGCGCCGATCAGTGCCGCAGGTCCCGCGCAGCCTGGGAGCGCCGCTCCGCAGACCGAGGGCATCGACACTGAGGTGGAGTCCGCGAGCTGGGGCAGGCAGCAGGAGGATTGCCGCACTACATGAGCTCCTTCGGGCCGTAGAAGGCTGCCGCGGATCCCGTGTCCAGTGCCCAGTACCGGTCTCCGAACGACCAGTGCCACCACTCCGTGGGGTAGTTCACCAGACCCGCCGTGGCCAGGGCGGTTCCCAGAATCCGCCGGTGAACGCGAGCCTCATCGCTGATGTCGGCGGCCTGGGTGTAGCAGGCGCCCGCGCTCTCTTCCGGACTCGCGTTCAACCGGGTGCCCAGGTCGAGTTCTCGGCCTTGAGCATCGGCGAGCGTCAGATCAACGGCAGCCCCGGCGCTGTGCGGTGCGATCTCGGGCGGCGACACGTAACGGCTTGCCGCGGATCGGATCTGCCCGGCCGACCACTCGGGATGGACGGTGCTCAGTTCGGCGGCGTACTGGCCGAAATAGTGACGTTGCAGAGCCGGCGGACGGTACCCCTCGACGAAGAGCAGCCGCAGGCCGTCGGGTAGCGTCCCCTGGGCTTTCAGAAGACGCTCCAGCACGCCTTCCCGCAGATGGGCGAAGGCCCCGGAACCATCCTGCCTCCGCTCGTCGATCAGTATCCGACCGCAGCGGCGCACGTCCACGAGCCGCTCGCCGTCTTCGCGTACGGGCACAGCGGCGACCCTCGGGTCGGACATCAGGATGATCTCGCTCATAACTGGCTCCGACGAAGGCCGTTTGATCGTGTGAGCGCAGTCTGCTGCGTCGTAGGCGTGTTCGTGGGGAAGAGACAGCCGAAGCCGTGGATGTGTCGGACGACCCGTGGCCGCTGATCGAGCCGCCCCTGCCGGAGCCTGGATCCAAACTGGTGGGAGGCTCACCAAGGGTTGCTGGACAGGTGCGCTCTGTCCGGGAACCCGTTCGCGCTGCAGGTCGCCATTCAGCGGGAGCACCCGGCCCAGGGGCTGGGCTTCGGCTCGGCATGACCCGCTGGCGGCGCCTTGTGTCCTGGAAGGTGACCTGTGTCCGGACCCGGCTGCGTACGGTGCTGCTGAGAGGGTGCTGGGTCGAAGACGGAAGCTGATGATCGACTCCTCCCGTGGCAGGGGAGGCTCGGCCGGCTCCAGAGTGAGTCCAGCCTGGTCGGCCCCGGACATCGGGACACGAGCACCACCTCTTCGCCGAGGGGCGGGGTATGCCGCTGACGGTGTCACTGGCCGGCGGATACCTGCTTCGCCGAAAGTGAGGAGCGCGCAGCTCCGCCGGACCAGGCGTTGGCCCCCGCGTGGCCCGCCGCCTAGGATCGGCGGACCGACGCCTCGGAGGACGTCCACGCGGGGTAAACGGAACGTACGCCTCCGCCCGGCCGTATCGGAAGCCCCGCAGCTGTGTGTCGTGGCTCACGTCGGCGCGGTCGGGTCGCGTACCTCGGGTAGAGGACGACACGAGCAGCCACGCACCCGGCCTGCAGGAACGGCCTGTGCCCCATCCGGCGGGGGCGGCCGGCGTGCCCGAGGCCGTGTCCGGCGGCCGCCGGGCACGCTCGCGCCGGCCGGCGCACTGCTCCGGGCCCCGCGTACGCCGACGGTGCGCGGCTCTGTTCCCGATGCGGCTCCTGCGCGCCGCATGGCCTGCGCCGACTCGCTGCGAGAGAGGCTGGGAGAGAGCCGTACGATGGGCGCTCGCCCACATCCGGCGCCGGTACGGACGTGGCGTTCCGGGCGTACGTTGCGCGACATCACCCGAGGGGGACCCATGGCTCGCAAGAAGATCGAACACGCCGCGCCGAAGAAGCAGTTCATGACCCTCGACGAACTCGCCGTGTTCGTGCAGGACGCCATGCGCTCCGGCGCGCAGGGCGATGAGATCGTCATGGCCACCGTGTCCATCGGCGGCAAGCTGCAGAAGCTCGGCGTCGACGTCGAGCTCCGCCCGGCCGTCACCGACCAGCCACCGGCCGTACGGCTCGACAAGTGACGCAGGGATCGTCACCCGCCCACTGGAAGGCCCGGTCAGTCATGCCGCTGGCCGGTGGTTCCTTGCTCGCACGTCGCGTACTCGGGCTACCTGTAGAAGACGGCCACACCTCCATGGTGCGAGCAGGCTCCCTGATGGTGGGCGGCGTACGAGTAGGTGCCGTCATTGCACAGAGCGGTGGCGCCGTTACCGGCACTGCTGGAGCCGCCCGAGCCGCTGGAGCCCCCACTCCCGGAGCTGGAACCACCCGACGAGCTCGAGTCACTGCTCCCGGATGACCCGCCGGAGGAGCTGTCGCTGCTTCCCGAGCCTGCGCCGGCGGCCCGCGCGGTGACGGTCACCTTCACCTTGACCGTCTTCGTCGCCGTCACGGTCGGGGCCGGCTCCGGCGTAGCCATCTGAGTGGCCGTCGCCGTGGCTGTAGCAGTGACCGTGGCGGTCGGCTGCACCTTGGCAGCCGCAGCCTTCGCGTCGTTCCCGTCGTCCTGCCCGCCGGCACCGGCACCGATGCCGAGGAAGAAGGCGAGGCCTATGGCGGGCAGCACGTACCGCTTCCGCGCCCACTTGGGAGCAGGCGAGGCAGGCTGCGGCGGCATGGTGAATGGATTGGTCATGTGTCCCCCCGGGATGTATCGACAGCGTTGAAGGTAGCGCCAGTTGTGAAGATGATGTGCTGTTTTGGTGCAGCAGTCATCTACTTGTGATCTGCCGAACAGGATCCAAGTGTCCGAGAGCCTCAGCGCTTCGACGACGTGACGGTCGGAGCTGAGTTCACCAGGGCCTGTCACGGCGGATCATGTGACTACTAGGCTGCGACGATGGAACGTGTTACCGATGTGCCCGAGAGCTTCGATCGGTCCGCGGATCTGGTCCAGGCGAACGACTACGACAGCTTCGCCGAGGCGTACTCGGCGGAGAACGAGAACAACCTCGTGAACGCGTACTACGCGCGGCCCGCGATGTTGGCCCTCGCCGGAGACGTGGCCGGCCGTCGGATCCTGGACGCCGGCTGCGGCTCAGGCCCCCTGTCCGCTGCACTGCGCGACCGCGGTGCCGTCGTCACCGGCATCGACGCCAGCGCCGGGATGCTGGCGTTGGCCAGGCGGCGGCTCGGTGACGACGTGGCCCTGCACGTGGTCGACCTGAGCGACCGCCTGCCGTTCGCCGACGGTGCGTTCGACGACGTGGTCGCGTCGTTGGTCCTGCACTACCTGGAGGATTGGGGGCCGACGCTGGCCGAGTTGCGGCGAGTGCTCAGGCCCGGCGGCCGGCTGATCGCTTCGGTGGACCACCCATTCGTGGCCTACACGATCCAGGATCCTCGGCCCGACTACTTTGCGACCACCAGCTATACCTTCGACTGGACGTTCAACGGGAAGTCCTTCCCGATGAGGTTCTGGCGCAGGCCGGTGCACGCGATGATCGATGCCTTCACCACCGCCGGCTTCCGCCTCTCCGGCATCAGCGAGCCGCAGCCCGACCCGGCCGCGCGTGAACTGTTCCCGGACGGCTTCCATGACCTTTCGACCAGACCCAACTTCCTGTTCTTCGTCGTCGAGGTACCGCCATCGGCTGCCGACTCGGACGACTAGGACTGGTCAAGCCGATCGTGTTCGGAGCCAGAAGGTGAGGGCCTGGCCGTCCGCCGCATGAGCCTTTGCGCAGGCGGCGGTCTGGCTGTCGGTCTTCTCCGGGATCGTGTGCCGGCTGCCCCGGCGTCGCAGGCACTTGCGGCAGGGCCCGTTTCACGAGGTTTCCCACGGGCCGGGTGTCTGGCGATCAGTCCCGTGGGTGGTCGTCCGTTCCCGTCCAGAAGTTCGCGCACGATGTCCATGTGCCCGACGTGCCGTGCGGTTTCTTCGATCATGTGAATGAGTGTCCAGCGCAGGGACACGGATTCGCCATGCCATGCGGTGCCCAGACTGTCGATCTCCAACTCGTCGATCACTTTGTCGGACGCGGCACGAGCCCGGGCATAGAACGCGACGATGTCCTCGGCCGTCTCCGAGGGTGTCGGGCGCGGTGTCCAGGGCGTTGGGGTTGCCGGCGAAGGGAGATCATGGTCGGCGATGCGGGTACGGACGGTCTCGACGAACTCGTCATCCGCCATGGCCCGCCGTCCCCAGCCGGCCTGGTTCCAGTAGTGGCATACGGGGCGAAGCTCCCCGGATACCTGAGCACTCGTCGATACGCGTCGCGGCCGTCGGCGACGACGGCCGTACGCGTGTAGAGGAACGGCCGGAAAGGCCCCGGTTGTGGGGAGTCTCCCCGACAGCAAGTGCCGAGAGGGCGCCGGGCCGCTCAGGCGGACAGGTAGGAGAAGAAGAGACCCTGCGGGTCGTACTCCGCCCGCAGGGATTGCAGGCGCTCCCAATCGGCAGTCGTGAACGATCGCCGGGCACGGGACGGGTCGGCGGTCAGGTCCGCTTCGGCGATGTAGTGACCGGTTCCGAACGGCTCCACCGCGCGCATGGCATCCCGCAGCCAGTGCACGTTGACGTCATCATGGGCGGGATCGGTCCAGACGGCGTAGGGCACGACATAGCTCTCACCGAGCACGGAGAACGCCATGTTCCGCAGCAACGCGTCCTCCCGCGAGACCGGTGAGACGGGCGCCAGCACGACGGACTTCCCGGAGGGCGCTTTGGCGAACGCGTCGCCCAGCTTCGTCAGGAGCGAAGCGTAGTTCTCGTGCGACCACAGCGTGTCGGCCGCGTAGCGGTGCTTTTCGGGCCACAGGCCCATCGAGGTGTCATAGAGAACGGCAAGAGATGCCGGCTCGTCGAGTCGCCTGGAAAGCGGTCGTTCGGGGAGGGGGCGGCTCCGCAGCGGATGCAGGGCGTCAACGGCTTCGGTGTGCGAGTTCGCGAACGCGGTGGCGGTGACGACGACGACCTTGAACCCCGGCCCATCCGTCACACCTGACGCTTCCTGCGTGGCCAGCAGGAAGGACAGTTCCACGTTCGCAGGCAGTTCACGCGCCGTCTCGGTGGCCCAGTCGGCTACGGGGCCGACTGCCGCCAGGGGAAAGACGTAGGAGGTCCCGGCAAGGGCGGTCGGGCGCGGCTGCAGACGGAGACGGAAGCGGGTGACGACGGCGAAGAAGCCGGGCCCGGCTCCCCGTGCCGCCCAGAGCAGGCCGGGATTCTCTTCTTCGGTGCACCTGAGCACTTCACCGCCGGCAGTCACAGCGGTGATCGCCAGTACGCTCGCGCAGCCCACTCCCCACAGACCGGAGTTCCAGCCGAGGCCGCCGCTGAGGAGGTAGCCGCCCAGCGCGACGGTAGGGCAGTGTCCTGCCGGAAAGGCGAGATCGTGCCGGGCCAGCTCCCTCGCGAATCTGCTGCCGATGACACCTGGTTGCACGGTCGCCGTCGCCGACTCGGCGTCGATCTCCCACCGATCGAGGCCTGAGAGGTCGAGGAGTATGCCTCCGTCCCGTAGTGGTGAACCGCACCAGCTGTGTCCACCCGCGCGTACGGCGACTTGCAGTCCGCGGGACACGGCCAGCTTCAGGACCTCCTGAACATCCCGCTCGCAGGCGGCTCGGACGATCACATCGGGGTACCGGTCCGGCTTGAGTTCGTTCCAGAGTGCGCGCACACGGGCGGTCTGGTAGTCCGCGTCGCCCCTGCGGAGGAGCGGGCCCTCGATCCCTGAGCGCCAACTGTGTTCGCTCATGACGGCCTCCTCGTCGTGAGCATCTGCTGGGGCCGGCCGTCAGCCGGTGGTCAAGCCGAAGACCACGATGAACGCCAGCCAGCAGATCGCCACGACTGCGGCACCTGCCACGTCGATGCGGAATGATCGCGCCTGGCCGGGCATCAGCCAGAAGGCGAGGGCTCTGTTCACCAATGGCATCAGCAGCCACGTCAGAATGCACACACTCAACACGTTCGAGATGAACAAGGCGAGATATCCGGGCAGGCCAAGAGCATCAAGTTGGGGACTCACCGCAAGGTTGAGGATCTCGACGGTGGGATAGAGGGCCAGCACCACGGACATGGCCTGCTTCCAGTTGGGCGGAACACCCTCTTCCGTGCCCTGCTCGAAGCGGAACCAACTGCCGAACGCGGAGCCGACCTTGCGCACGTCGTAGGAGACGAAGGTGCCTCGGCCTTCGTCGAGGAGCTTGCGACGAGTGCTGGACTCGAGCCACTTGTCCAAATGATGGCGGGTGTCGAAGCGGAAGACGGTGACCCACCTGTCCTGTACGCCCTTCACGGGCCGGAACAACTCCGAGCCCATGAAGCCGGGGAACTTCCGTTGAGCTGACAGGATCTTCTCCTGCCAGCTCACGAACGCATGCTCCTGGTCGGCTTGCACGTCGTGCGAGATCACCGCGGTGACGGCGTCATGGACCGGCGTGCCACCCGCCAGAACTTCCTGTGTGGGGGCCTCCTCGAACAGATCTCGTGCCTGTTCGAGGAGTTCACGGCGTGTATCGGAGTCCATCCACGCGGTCAGCTGATCCAGATGGGAGAAGCGGAAGACAACGACCCACTCGTTACCTTCGACGGATGGCGGAGGGTACTGCTCCGTGCCCTCGAACCCGTCGAATTCGCCTGCGACCTCGTTGGTCCGATCCTGCCAGTGCCGGTAGTCGTCTTCACACCCGGGACGGACCTTCTGCGAGATCACGACGGTCGCGCTGTCATCGGGGGAGCCATGAGTTGCACGAGGACTCACGACTCCTAGAGTAGATAGAAACCTCATACGCCGCAAAAGTAACGTTGGATCGGAGGCGCCGAGATGGGACACAGGGAGTACCTGGCCGAAGCGGCGCAATTGGCCACCGAATCGGTCGAGAACGGCTGGGGAGGCCCATTCGGCGCGTTGATCACCCACGATGGTGAGGTGATCGCTCGCGGCCAGAACCGCGTGCTGCTCACGGCGGACCCCACCGCGCATGGCGAGGTGGAAGCGATACGCAAGGCCATTCAGTACCTCAACCCGGATGCTCCCACGGTCTCGGAAGAGCACCAGAACGAGTACACACTGGAGTTGGTGCCCCGTCCCGAAGGGTCCCCGGACATCTTGCCGGAGCGTGCCCGCATGCTCCAGGGATGCTCGATCTACACCAGCGGCGCGCCCTGTCCCATGTGCATGAGCGCTATCTACTGGGCGCGAATGGACGCCGTCTACTACAGCTGTGACTGGAAGGCCACCCAGGAGATCGGGTTCAGCGACGACTTCCAGTACGAGGACTTCCAGCGGCCTCCGGACCAGCGGAGCATCAGCATCAAGCAGATGTACCCCGAGTTGGGCGCACAGGCATACCAGGCGTGGCAGGACAAGCCGAACCACCATCCGTACTGACGGTCACTGACTCGGTACGCGGAACTCCGGCTCGGGGGTGCCCGGTCGTGTGACGGCGCGGACCTCCAAGGGCGGACACGCACGGATGCATTTACGGCCTGTCCGATGGGGCACGTGACCGCCGAGCCTCGCAACTCGCATGAGCCGGTGGCCACTTCACGGGCATCGTCCACCTACGTCTCGTGGGCGCGGCGGAGGTACAGGGTGGAAGGCGCGACCGGCAGGGCGAGGGGCTCTTGCGGTGTGCTGGCGGCGGGGGGGCGTCCGCCCTTCAGGGCCGGAAGATCCGGTCCAGTTGGTAGTGGAGGACGGCCGTGGCGGATTCGGCGTCACGCTGGCCCACCAGGACGCTGGTGCCGAGCCCTGCGGACATGGCCAGCAAGCCGACCGCTTCGGCGTGAGGGTCCGTACCTGGCCGGAGTAGTCCGGCGTCCGCCGCCTGCTGCAGCAGCCCGGTGAGGGTGATCTCGGCGGCGTCCGGATCCTTGATGAAGGGCTGGGCCGCGAGGGTCTCGTCGGTCACCGACAGCACGGCGTACGAGGTGTAGAGGTGATGGAACAGGCGGCTCTCCTCGTCGACCGGCAGGGCTGCCATCAGCAGCGCCTCGATCACCGCGCGCGGCCCGGGGCTGTCACCGGCGGCGCGGACCCGGGCGGTCACTCGTTCCCCGAACCTGCCGGCCAGATGCCGCAGTCCGAAGAGGAGCAGCTTCTCCTTGGACTCGAAGTAGTACTGCACCAGCCGCAGTGAGACGCCGGCCTCGGCCGCCACGTCGCGCATCCCCACAGCGTGCAGCCCGAGCCGTCCGGCGGCCCGGACGAGGGCCTGCGCGATCTCGGTGCGCCGCTCCGCGTGATCCACCCGCTTGGGCATGGTTCGACTCTCCGCTCTTCGGATCGTGCCTCCGATTTTTGATGATACAGCCGTACCATGTTCGTGGTACGTTCGTATCACAATGACCGACTGCCCAGGAGGTGGCCGTGCCCGAGTCCACACCAGCCCGTTCCAAGCCCGATGTCGGCCGCTTTGTCAGCGACGCCTGGCGTGAGCGCTACTTCGCGGCCTGCGACGCGGTCTACGCGCTGGGAGCGCCCGCGTCCTGGGAGGAGGATGTGGAGACCTCCTTCGGGGCCACGCACGTCTACCGCTACGACCCCGAGGACCCGGCCGCCCGAGAGCGCATCCCTCTCGTCCTCGTCCACGGAGCCGGCTCCTGCTCCGCGATGTGGTACCCGAACACTGCCGCCCTCAGTGCCGAACGGCCCGTCTATGCCATCGACACCCCGGGCGACCCGGGCCGCAGCGTGCAGCGCGAACCCATACACGAGCCCGAGCGTGCCGCGAAGTGGCTGGACGAGACACTCGCCGGCCTCGGGCTCGACCAGGTGCACCTCCTCGGCTCGTCGTACGGCGGCTGGCTCGTCCTGAACCAGGCGTACCGCGCACCGGAACGCCTCGCCTCGGTAACGCTGCTCGACCCCGGAGGCCTGGAGAAGGTAGGAATGCGCTTCTTCGTGTGGATCTTCGCCAGTCTGTTTGCCACCTTCGCCCCCAAGGCGCTGCGGCCCCGTCTCGCGTCCTGGCTGGAACAACCCGTCCTCGTCGTGCCGGAACTGCGCACCATGATCCGGACCGGGGTCCGCGCCTACCGCATCCGCCGGCCGGTGCCGCAGCCGCTCACCGACGCCGAACTGGGGGCGATCCGCAAGCCGTTGTACCTGGTGCTCGGCAGGCGCAGCCTCCTGGTACACCCCGACCGACAGGCCGAACGCGTGCCTCGGCTGATCCCCGGCGCAAGGGCCGAGATCATCTCCCGGACCGGCCACGGCCCGCAGATCGACCACGCGGCACTGACCAACCGGAAGATGCTCGACTTCATGAACGCCGCCGACCTCGGTCTGCCGACAGTGCGCTGAGGACTGCCCGTCAGGTGACGAGCGAAGCCAGAGCCGGGCCGCGGCGACAGCCACGGTGCCGTGAAAGACATAGGCCCGCTTGTCAAAGCGGGTTGCCACGGCCCGGAGGCCCTTGCGCTGATTGATCGTCCGCTCGACCTCATTCCTGCGGGCGAAGCGTGATTGGTCGGTGGGCCGATCTCCTCGGCTGCCGCGGTTCTGGCGGTGGGTCCGCTGGTCGCGGCGGTCGGGAATGGTGTGTTTGACCTGCCACCGCCGCAGGTAACGGCGGTTGCGGCGGCGGGAACTGTACGCCTTGTCGCCACTGGGATGATCCGGCGGGGTCCGCGGGTGCCCGCCTGCCGGGCGGGCGCGCGGATGCGTTCCAGGCCCGGGATCATATGCGAGGCGTCGCCCCACTGATCAGGCGTGACCAGCCGAGCAAGAGGCCGCAGCCCGCCCTCACCAGCCAGGTGGATCTTTGTGCTCAGCCCGCCGCGTGAACGGCCGAGGGCTTCATCAGGGCGGAGCCGGGCAGGCGGGCCTACCGGGTCTCCGCGGTGCCTGCTTGCGGGCACCCGGCAGCGTGCTGGTGGGCGCGGCACACGGTGGAGCCCACACTCACCATGGACCAGTCGATGCGGCCCTCCGCACCGGCATCGGCTTGGACGGCCCGCAGAATCCTGTCCCAGCTGCCGTCCGCTGACCACCTGCGATGCCTGTCATGAACCGTCTTCCACTTCCCGAACCGCGTCGGCAGATTCCGCCACGGGATGCCGGTCCGCTGACGGAACAGGATCCCGTTGCTCACAGACGGTGGTTCTTCCAACGCCCGCCGCGTCCAACGTCCTTCGGCAACTGAGGCCCCAGACGGGCCCATTCCTCGTTCGACAGATCACCTTGCCCCACGCCGACCGGAACGATCGCAATGCAAGGTAGTCACGTGGAACCATCGGACAGGTCCTAGTCGGCCATCGGATCCATGTCGGCCGGCCCGCCTTCCGGGCTGATGTAGGTTCCCTGGCCGCCCGAAGAGGCGGAAGCAGCGGATCGCCGGCTTGTCGGGACCACTCATCGTGAGCGGACCCGAACCGGGCCTGGCCCGGTTGGTGGAAGGGCCCGCATCCTCTACGGGAAACGCCGATCCTCGTGACTCGTTGTCGGCGCAGCAGCGCGGAGCCATCGGGCCAGCGCGGCGAAGTCGGCGTCTACGAGGCCTTTGGCCGGGTCGACGCGGTGAAGGAGCGACGGACCGGGATGTCCGGCAGCGACCCAGAGGCGGTCCATCGCGCTGATCTCGTCGTCGACCCAGATGAACGGCCGGCCGTCGGCCCACTCGACAAGGGGACGGGTCTTCCAGTGCACTCCGTGCGGGGTGTCGTCGTCGCAAGCGTCCGGCCACTCCACCACAGGCAGCCTCGGGAGCCCAATACGGGGGGCGACGGACTCGTTGGCATCCTCCGCCCATGTCGACGCCCACACGAGATGACAGCCCAGGGCCATGAGGCGCGCACCAAGGCCGGGTTCAAGTCGTCCTAGCAACGGGTTGTCCCGGTCGAGGGGTGCTCGGGCGTCGGGCACAGGGGCTTGCAGACGACCGGGTGGCGATCCGAAGGGGATGAGTGGACCGTCGACGTCGAGGAAGAGGATGGGGCGCTCTGTCGCGCATGTCACGACGGCACGATAGCTCGGCCGGCGGGGGAGTGGCCAAGCCGCCTTCACTCTCGCATGTGCGCGTTCATCTGCTGGAGGGGCCCGAAGCCGTCGCGCAAGGAGTGCGGTGCCGAGACCGGAGCACCGGCTCCGCATGGCTTCGCGGCAGGTGTCCAGCTTGCCTGCGCAGGCAAGCTGGACAATTCGCGTGGACGTTTCTAGGGTGAGGATCATGAGTGAACACCGTGAGCCGTCGCCTTCAGCCGTCCGTGCCTCGCGGGACGTGCGGGCGGTCATCGGGCGCCTGCGGCGCCGTATCCGCGCCGCCGGGGACACCGGGGACATGAGTCTCACCCAGGCATCGGTCCTGGCCCGCCTGACGGACAACGAGGGCCTCACGGTCAGCGATCTCGCCGCCATCGAGGGCATGCGGCACCAGTCGATGACGACCACGGTCGCTGCTCTGACCGGCCTGGGGCTGGTCGAGCGGCGTCGCGACCCCGGCGACGGTCGCCGCCTGCTGATCGCGCTCACCGCCGAGGGGCGTCGGCGGGCCGAGGAGGGCAGACAGGCCCGTGGCGAATGGCTCGCCGCGCAGCTGCAGGAGAAGTGCACCGAGGAGGAGCGTCAGACGGTGATCGCGGCCATGGCTGTGCTGGAGCGACTCGTCCATGACTGACCAGACGACCGCGGCGCGCGGCGACACCAGGAAGGCAGGCTTCGACCGCCGGCTCGTCCCCCCGATGATGCTGGGCTCGGTCCTGAACCCGATCAACTCCACCATCATCGCCGTGGCGCTCGTGCCCATCGGCGCCGCGTTCGGGGCGCCGCCGTCGGAGACCGCCTGGCTGGTCTCGGCCCTCTACCTGGCCACCGCCCTCGGGCAGCCGATCGTCGGCCGACTGATCGACATCTTCGGTCCGCGCCGTCTGTTCCTCCTCAGCACCAGCCTCGTCGGCGTCGCCGGCATCGTCGGCGCCCTGGCCCCCGACCTGGGGGTCCTGATCGCGGCACGGGTCCTGCTCGGCTTCGGAACGTGCGCCGGCTACCCCGCCGCCATGGCACTGCTGCGCAGCGAGGCCAAGCGGACCGGCCAGGACAGCCCCGCGGGCGTGCTGACCGCTCTGGCGGTCGCCAACCAGACCATCGCCGTGGTCGGTCCCCTGCTCGGCGGGCTGCTGATCGGGCTGGGCGGATGGCGCTCCACCTTCGCGCTCAACATCCCCCTGTCCGCGGTCGCGGTCACGCTCGGCGCGCTTCGGCTGCCCGAACAGCCGAGCACCGGCGCGGCGGCCCGGGGCAGGCCTGCGGCACAGATCGACCTGCCGGGCATGGCCCTGTTCGCGGCCATGTTGTTCTCGCTCCTGCTGTTCCTGATGAACCTGCACGCCGGCAGCTGGTACCTACCGGTGATCACCCTCGCCGCCGGAGCCGGTTTCACTGTGCGGGAGCTGCGCGCCGAGACGCCGTTCATCGACCTGAGGGTCCTCGGCGGCAATGCACCGCTGCTGGCCACCTACGGACGCGCGCTGGTGGCCTACGTCGTCTCCTACGCCTTCCTCTACGGCTTCACCCAGTGGACCGAGGAGGGCTACGGGCTCTCGCCCTTCCACGCCGGGCTCGTGCAGATACCGATGTTCCTCGTGGGGATCGCCGTCTCCGTCAGCGTGGGCCGGCGCAGCGGAGTCCTGGGAAAGCTCCTGCTGGGCGCCATCGGCCAGATAGCCGCCTGCGCGCTGATGCTGACCCTCACCGCAGGCAGCCCCGTGTGGATGCTGGTCCTGCTCGCCGTGGTCTTCGGTGTGCCCCAGGGGTCCAACAGCCTGGCCCTGCAGAACTCCGTGTATTTCCAGGCCGATCCCCAGCGCACCGCATCCTCCGCCGGACTGCTGCGGACCTTCGCCTACGTGGGCTCGATGATCGCCTCCTCCGCGACCGCCGCGTCCTTCGGGCGGCGTGCCGGCACCTCCGGCATGCACCACCTCGCCTGGATCATGCTCGCCGCCGGGGTCCTGTACCTCCTGATCACCGTCTTCGACCGAAGCCTGCGACGCCTCTCGGCCGACCGGGCCGAAGGCACGCCAAAGGCATAGGCGTTGCGCGCCGGTGAACCCGTGCAGTCCGTCCGGGCGGCACCCGCGCCCTCCTGAGCGGGTGTGCCCGAGGCCGAGACCTGCGCACCGCAGCCCCGTACGGCGAGAGCGCCGGAACACCGAGCCCCATCCCCAAGACCCAGTACCCGTAGTGAAAGGCCGGACCGTGTCCCGCACCGCTCTGCTCTCCATGGACCTCCAGGTCAACCACCTCGCCCACGTTCGCGCCGACTACCTGCCGACCGCTGTCCGGGCATTGGAAACGGCCCGAGCCGCCCAGCTTCCCGTCATCCACGTCGCCCTCCAGCTCCGCCCCGGTCACGCCGACGTCCATCCGCGCAACAAGGTCTTCGGCTCGCTGCCGTTCCACCTGTTCACCGCCGACGACCCCGGTGCCGCCATCCACCCGGACGTCGCCCCTCGCGGCGACGAGATCGTCGTGCACAAGAACCGCGTCAGTGCCTTCGCGGGCAACAACCTCCAGCAGATCCTCGCCGCCCAGGACATCGACCACCTCGTCATGGCCGGCATCGCCACCGGCGGCATCGTCCTGTCCACCGTTCTGCAGGCGGCCGACCTGGACTACCGCGTCACCGTCCTGTCCGACGCCTGCGCCGACCCCCACCCCGACCTGCACGACATGCTGCTGACCAAGGTCTTCAACCGCCGCGGCGACGTGGTCACGACGAACGAGTGGGCTGCCGGCCTGTCGACCGACGCGTAACCAGGCCTTGGAACTCCTGCCACGATGACTTCGGGCGTCCCCAGCAGACGAGCGCGCATGGGGCCAGCCGGCGCTCATCACCAAGACGCCACAGCCGAGTTGGCTCCGCCGATCGCCCCGTACAGTGCACGGCGAGAGGACATGGGCGATCAGAACTGAGACGACGACAGCGACTATCGCCAAGCCGTGGGACGGGCATGGGTCATGGTGGCGATCGCTTCCTGCTGCTCGCTACTGGTTGTCGGGATCGTCGCCGTCGTCGTCTTCGGCTTCGGCTTCATGATGGCCCTCGCGGCAGATCTCAGCAGGTGACCGCTGCTGCGGTACGGACGCGGGCAGAGAGCAGCCGCGCGTCGTCCTCCTCCGCGTGCCCTCCGCGGCCACGACCGGCCCACCGGGTCGGTGTACGCCGAGTTCCGTAGACTGCGGGTGTGGCTGAGCAGAGGACGAGTGGCGGGCGGCGAGTACTCCAACGGGAGTGGCCCCGGCAGCAAGCACTTCGACCTGTGGCCGCTCTCCAAGGCAGCCGAGGCATGCTTCGGCACGGCCCAATGGCCCGCCGACCGGGTGGTCCCGCAGCCATGATGCCCTTGAACGACGGGTAACGGGCCTCACCCGACTGGTCGGTCACCGACACCACCGCCGGCAGCAACGCCTGAAGCTGCTCGGAGGCAACGTCGCCATCCCGGCGACCCTTGACCGTGCCGTCCTAGACGGAGACCTCGAAGAGCAGGGTGACCTGCGGGACGCCGAGGCGCTCCGCCAGCAGCGCCGGAACCACCGTGCTGCGTTCCTTCCGCGTCATGCCGCAGCGACGACGGGCTACGAGGAGCCGGCCACCCGCACGGGCAGGGTTTTCAGGCCGTTGATGAAGTTCGACACCAGGCGGCGCGGTGGGGACGCGAGACGGAGTGGGTCGGGCAGGGCGCTGCGGGCCTCGTCGTACAAGGCTCGTAGCTGGAGGCGGGCGAAGTGTGCGCCCAGGCAGACGTGGGGGCCGTCACCGAAGGAGATGTGGGGGTTCGGGGAGCGGGAGAGGTCGAGGGCGTACGGGTCGTGGAAGACACGTTCGTCGTGGTTGGCCGAGGCGTGGAAGACGACGACCTTGTCGCCGGTGCGGATACGCGTGCCGGCCAGTTCCGTGTCCTGGGCGGCGGTGCGGCGGAAGGTCAGGACCGGTGGATGGCGGCGCAGCAGTTCTTCCACGGCGGTGGTGAGCCTAACCTCGGCGGCGCGCAGGCGGCGGTATGCGTCGGGATGTTGGGCCAGGAGGTGCAGGCCACCGGGAGCCGCGCTGCGCACCGTGTCGTTCCCGGCCACCACCAGAAGGAAGAAGAACATCTCCAGTTCCGGCTCGGTCAGTTCCGGGTCCATGGCGAGGGCTGTCATCACGTCGTCGTCGGGGTGTTGCCGCTTGTGTGCCGCCAGGGAGAGCGCATAGTCGAACATGTCCCTCAGCGACGCCGGGGATCTCGGGTTGATGGGCTTGGCGTCCGTCCCGAGTCTCGGTGTCCCGGCCTCATCGGGGTCCTGGTAGCCGATGACGCGCTGGGTCCAGTGCAGGAGGAGGCTTCGGTCGCTGTCCGGTACGCCCAGCAGGTCGGTGAGATTGAGCAGGGCGTAGTCGTCGGTGACCTGGGCGACGAGGTCACAGATGCCGTCGGTGGTCTGTGCCCTGGCGATCGCCCGGGTGAGCAGGGAGCGGGCGCGTTCGCGGACGACCGCGGTGAAGCGATCCAGGCGCTTCGGGGTGAACGCACGGCTGACCAGGACCCGCAGTCGCCGGTGGTGCGGTGGGTCCTGGTTGAGCATCATGCGGCGGATGAACGGCAGGTCGTCGGGGTCCGGGTCACGAATCTGGGTGGCCCCCAGGTACGAGGAGTAGGTCGAGGAGTCCCTCAGGACGCGAACGGCGTCGTGGTGCCGGGTGACGGCCCAGAAGCCGGTGCCGGCCGGCCAGCCGAGCACCTCCGGCTCCTCCTGCCACGCCACGGGATGGTGATCGCGTAGCGCGCGGTAGCGGTCGTGGGGGATGCCCTGCGCGTACCGCCTGGGGTCGAACACATCCGGTACCGCCGCCCGTCCCGCCGCTTCGGGGTGTTGCCCGCTCACGCGCCCGCCCGGTCGCTCTGCCCGTCGGCCCGTAGGAAGTCTTCCATCAGCCCGATCAGGTCGAGAGGTGCCTCATCCATCGCGTAGTGACCGCACGAGGGCAACTCCACCAATTCGGCCCGCGGAAACCAGCGCGTCCAGGTGGCACGCTGTACCTCGGCCGTCAGCGCCGGGTCCAGTGCGCCCACGACAGCCAGGGCCGGCACGGGCGAACCGTCGATCTGGCCATGGAAGTCCTCGCCCGCCCAGGAGTCCAGCCAGGCCCGGAACGCCTTCACGTCGCTGCGTTCGAGCGAACGACGCACCATGCGGTCCAGCCAGGCCGAAGGTCGTCGGCCACCCGTGGTGATGTCGATGATGATCCGGCGGTTCTCCGGGTTGTCTGCCGCAGCGGAGAAGAGTTCCCACTGCTCGGGCGGTAGGGGCAGGCCGGATGCGGGTACTGGCGACACACCCACGATCCTGCGCACCCGCCCAGGCGCGACGGCCACCGTCCGCTGAGCGACGCAACCGCCCATCGAGTGGCCGACCAGCGAGAACCGATCCCAGCCCAGCCGATCGGCCAGCGAGATCACGTCGGCGGCTCCCTCAGCCGTGGTGTACGCGCCCTTCACGTCCCTGGCCTCTCCGTACCCTCGCAGGTCCACTACCGCGTACTGGAACGAGGCCAGGTCAAGATTCGGCAGCACCGGATCGTAGGCGGAGCGGTCGGCGAACCAGCCGTGTACCGCGATCACTTTGTGCGGGCCATCGCCGTGCAGTTCATGGGGCAGAACAGGAAATGCGGTCACGCTGACTCCGGTCACCGAATCGAGAAGCCGGTCGGTTCAAACCGGCCCAACTCCGACCACTGTGGCGGTAACTCGCAGCCCGCGCAAGGCTCGCGCAAGTGCGGAAACCTCAGGCTCGCAGCATCGAGGACACACTCGCGCGCAAGAACTTCCAGACCCTCGCCGAGAAGCTGTCAGAGGCCCCGGAACCGGAGTTACTGCTCGTTGCAGAACGAGATGGGCGTAGTACGCCTCGACTACCGCCAGGGGTGTCAGCGGCTGAGAGTTCCGTCCCAGACGTTGCCGCGGTTGGCCCAGGTCCACAGCCATTGCCGCAGTGAGAGGGTCGCATGGAGCAGGCCGTCGTGGGGACGCCGGCCCAGTGTGGGATGCCAGCCCCCAGCGTCGTAAAGGAGCACCGGGTTGTCGACGGCGAGCAGTGAGACGTACCACTCCATTGAGCAGCCGCCTGAGGTCAGGTGGAGCCACGACGCCGGCAACCCGTGCAGGCGTTGGTGTTCGTGGGCGCGAACTGCGGATGGCCAGTCGACTGGGTAGAACGGTGTGCGATTGCCGTCGGTCAAAGCCGCTAGGCCGCTCTCGGGTCCGAAGCCCCCGTTGGCGACCTCGGTGTAGATGCGCCGGAGCAACCCGGGCAGTGGTCGTCCGATTCGGCTCTCAGCGTGCTCAACCTCGGCCATGGTGATCGAGGGGAACAACGGCCCGGGGGAGCATCCGCATACAGTTCGGCCATATGTTCCATATCGAAGCGCAGGCCCGGGTCCCATGCGCGAACGCGCAACTTCTCGATCAGCGCGTCGTCGTCTCTCTCCTCGGCACTGGTCTCAGGTCGGGGCGTCGGCGGGGAAGATGCCGGGCCGTCGGGCAGAGCCGAGGTCATGGATCGGCAGCCTACTGCGAGGCGCAGACTGTGCTCCGATGGCCGATGCTCGCCGTGCAGCCACGCAGGCGGTTCCGTAAGGACACCGTCCTCACCGTCGACGGCACGCTGGTACCCACTCGGGACCACACCGTCGCTGAGCAGACGAAGAACCACCGTTGTTCCACGACCCACCAGGTCGTCATCGACGCCGACACCCGCCTGGTCGTGGTGGTCGGCCGGCCCGTGCCGGGCAACCGGCACGACTCCCGCGGCTGGGAAGAATCCGGCGCCAAGGCCGCCGCCGGCAACACGATGACCATCGCCGACGTCGGCCATCAGGGCACCGGACTGGTCATTCCGCACCGTCGCCGCAAGGGCGAGGAACTCCCGGACTGGAAAGAGGAACACAACCGGTCCCACAAGCAGGTCCGCGCCCGTGCCGAGCACGACTTCGCCCGGATGAAAGCCTGGAAGATCCTTCGCGACTGCCGTCTGAAAGGCGACGGCGTTCACACCGCCATGCTCGGCACCGCCCGGCTCCACACCCTCGCCCTCACGGGAAAACTATCCGCCCCATATGAGACCAGAGAGACCCCAGGGAGGGGGCTCCCCGCCTCTCCGGCTCAGAGAACGCTCAGTCGATACAGAACTCGTTGCCCTCGATGTCCAGCATCGGGATGCACGCATCGTTGCCGTCATACAGCGTTCGCACGTGTACCGCGCCGAGCGGGACCAGCCGCGCACATTCGGCCTCAAGCGCGGCGAGGCGCGCTTCACCCACGAGACCGGTGCCGACCCGCACATCAAGATGCACCCGGTTCTTGACGGCCTTCCCTTCGGGGACACGCTGGAAGTACAGCCGCGGGCCCACTCCTGAGGGATCTATGCAGGCGCACCATGAGTCCCGCTGCTCAGGTGGTTGCGAACGATTGAAATCGTCCCAAGTGGCAAACCCCTCCGGTGGCGGCGGTACGACATAGCCCAATACCTCGCACCAGAAACGAGCGAGACGCTCAGGTTCTGCGCAGTCAAAGGTGACTTGGAACTTCTTGATCGCTGACATCGGCGCACAGTAGCAGGGGCTCTGCCGCTCATCACCCGAGGTGGATCCGCCCGCCACCCATCACGCCCTGGGCCTCCTTGGACGCCAAGTGATCAAACCGGACGGTCGACGAGAACGACGCGACCGTGGTGGTGGGGCCCACCGGTGGTCCCCACGATCCATTCCTGACCAACGACCGCCAAGATCAGTTACGGGACTTGCCAATGCTGAAGTCAAGCCGCTGCAGATCGATGGCGATTTCGTCGCCGGGCCTGACAGCCCCAGATCCCGGCGGATGCGGGCCTGGTCGGCGATGAGGAAGGCGCCCTTCGCGTCGGTCTTTCCCTCACCTCGATAGGTGGCCGAGGCCCGGTGCACTGCCAGGCCGGTGAGATAGGCGACAGACTGATCGTGAGCGGTAAGCAGGCCGATCAGCAGGGCAGCACGACCATGGTTGAGGTCGGCTGCCCACAGCACATCGTCGGATATTGCGAGCACGTCGCCGAGCAGTGCCAGCAGCTCAGCCTCGTCGTTCTGGACCTGGCGCGAGAGCAACCGCTCGCCCTCCGCGTTGAGTACCACGGCGTGGTGATGGGTGTTGCCGATGTCCACCCCGGCCCGGATCTCCGGCACGTTCCCCTCCACCAGCTCGTCCCATATCGATCCCGCAGACGACCTCGCCGGCGTTGTCCTACAGCAGCGACGGAGTCGCGTCTCCCAATCAGCGGTCAAGTCGTCGAGGGGCTCCGGGCGGCCAAGTCCCGTAAGCCATCCGGTGTCTCAGCCTTTACAGCCATACCTGGAGCCCCCGGGGCCTCCGATCCTACGAATGACCAGACCGGACCCACGTCTTTAAGGTAGGACAGCCCTTGGGCGAGGCCACTGACAACGACCGCCCACAGCGGCCGTCTCGTTTTCCTGCCTCACTCAGCTCGGTTGGCAGACGTTCGACCGAGGCGCGGGGGCGATCGCAAACTGTTCGGGAGCTGCCCAAGAACCCAGTTGAACGGCTCGGTACTCTGCTCAAGTCCCTTGAGGACGGGGAGATCCTGAGCTCAGGGCTCGCGCAGTCAGCAAGTGCCATGCCGGACTGCGTGAGTCCGGCGCTCCGTGGATCAGACCAGCGCCGGTATGAAGCCACCGCGGGCGGTGCCCGAGGACAGCACGGCAGACCAGTCGAGTTCCTCGGGTATGTGGTCCAAAGACAGAACGACGGCTCCGCCGGCCTGCTCTGCGTCCGCGCACCAGTCGCCCATGCCGCTCGACGGCGTAGCTTCGTCGCCCCCGCCGACCACCGGCGCAGCGAGAGCGGGTACGACCAGTCCTTGGTCCCCAGGTCCGTCCACGACGCACAGGGTGAGCCGGGGGACGATGCTCCAGCCCTCACACAAGGGCACCGCCCCGTCCGGCGCGATCAGGAGCGGCAGGGCATCGTGGACGGGCGCGTCGGCCAGCAGAAGCACGGGTGTGGCACCACGAACGAACAGAGTGTTCTCAGGACTCATCAGCACGGGACCACTCTCGCAGGCTGGGGCATCGGGGCGGCAGGAGGGTGCCGAAAAGGGCAATGAGCGCGCGCGGGGTCGGAATCGTCGAACCAATGCCTGACAACCGTCACTGACATCGACTGCCTCGAACAGCGGCGCATCACCTGCGAAACCGGGGTCGACGCGCGGTGGCAAGGCGCCGAGGGCTCAGAGACCTGATCGACTCCTGGAGCGGGTGCCGCACCTTCGATCCCTGCCCGAAGCCGGTCATTCTCAGCTCGGTTACGCTCGGCATCACCCACGTTCACTAGGCGATCCGGGCCAACAGCCACCGAATCGCCACTCGGGAGACGCCACCACATGAATACGCCACCGTCGCCGACCGGAGCGGAGCGGGCTGACGAATCAGCCGTCCGGATCGGTGCTCTCGTTCCGCTGACTCGGCCAGGCTGGGTCGAGGCAGGCCGACACCTGCTCGCCGGAATGGAGCTGGCCGTTCGCGAAGTCAACGACGCCGGCGGGATCTCCGGAAGACCACTCGAGCTGGTGGTCCGAGACACCGCGGCTGATCCACAGAAGGCCGCCGCGGCCGTAGACGAATTGGCTCGCCTGGGCGTGGCCGCCTTGGCGGGGGAGTATCACAGCGTCGTCGCTCGCGCCGCTGCTGCCGGGGCCGACGCCCTCGGCCTGCCGTTCCTCTGCTCATCAGCGGTTCTCGACGCGCTCACCGAACAGCCGACGGATTGGGTCGCGCGCCTCGCTCCGGCGCAGTCACACGGCTGGCAGATCTACGCGGACTTCCTCCTCGGCGCGGGCCACAGTCGAATCGCCGTCGCAGCCGAGCCGAGTGTCTACTGGGCATCTGGCGCCCGCATTCTGCGGGACTACCTCGCTCCACGCGGCGGCACCATCATCGAGCTCGACATGCGCGCGCTCGCCCCCACCGCGGTGTGCGACGAACTCGTCGACCATGGCGCGACAGCCCTCCTTCTTCTGGTCGGCCACCCGGAGCCGGCGGTGCCGATCGTCAAGTCCGTCCGCCGCGACCAGCGCCTCACCGAGATCATGATCGGTGCTCCGGCCGGGCAACCGGAGTTCGCCGAATGGGCGAGGTTGCTGGGTGGCGACGGCGCCGCGATCCCGTTCCTGCGCTATCTGCCCGAGCGCCTCAGCCCACTGGGTGCACGAGTCGAGACGGCCCTTTGCGAGCGGCTGGCCGATGCGCCCTCGTTCGTCGCCTTCGAGGGCTACGACACGGTCGCCGTCCTCGCCGAATTGCTGCGTTCTCACGGCGCGGACCGGGCGCGCACTGCCGAATCCTGGCCGCGCGTCGCAGTCGAAGGCACCCGTGGGCGGATCCGGTTCTCCCGCACGCCAGGCATCAGCGTTTGGCAATGGGCCTGGGCGCCGGTCCAGGTCGTCGATCGAGATCCGGTCGAACCGGAGCGCTTTCGGATCCTCCACGCCGGCTGAGAGAGCACGGAGCTCCGACCGCGCAGACCTGTAAGAAGGCTCGCACGGCGGACGCGAGTACAGCTTCGACCAGGAGCTGTACAAGGGCCGACATGCAGTGGAACGCGGAATCGACCGCCTCGAGCGACACAGTGCCGTCGCGACCCGGTACGACAAGCTCGCAGTCCGCTACGAAGCCGCCGTCCGGACCGCCGCCGTCAATGACTGACTCTGAGCCCATGAGCCAAGGGACCCTGGGCCGGGTCAGTATCCGATGGCCTCACGGAGGAGCAGCACGGTGCCGCGCCCCGGGCGGGGTTCCGCGTTGAGAATGAGCAGGCGGTTGACGGCGCTGGGCATCCCGTACACCGCCTGGGCCCGGGCGTTCTCCAGCGGAAGGGCGTGCTCCTCGACGCGGCGCAGCGCTGTGCTCAGGTCAGGCACCACCTTCTGCGCGCCGACGATCCACACCGCGTGGGCGGCGCCGCCCGCGTTGGCAGGGAGTTGGCTGCCGCTGCCCGACGCAAGAACGAGCGAACCGGTCTCGGTGACCGCGGCGACGCTGTTGACGACGAATTCGGGGCCGGCGACCAGCCTTCGGATCTCGTCGGCGCCGGTGGTCCGGTCGATGCCCAGGACGCGCGGCCTGATGGCGTCGTACCGGCCGCCGGAGTTGATGTCCTCGTCGATGCCGGACAGCCGGAGGGTTTCGCTGGCTCCGGTGAGCACGGCGGCGCCCTCGGGGACCAGGTCCTTGACGCGGGCGCGCGCGGCCGCGGCGTCGTCGAGGATCTCGGCGGCGAAGCCGTTGGCACGCAGTGCGGTGGCCACCCGCTCCAGTCGTTCGGCCGATGCCGGGGCGGCGAAGGACGCGGCCGGAGCCGGGGTGGCCGTGGTGTCTGCCGGGTCGGTCCCGGAGCCCTGCGCCGTGTGGGGCGCCGCGCCCGCCAGCGGGGAGGTGTCGAGGTACCTGACCTCGTACACACGCTCGGCGAACTTCCAGCCCTCCGCGGTGCGCTGGTAGCGGTCGTGGTAGACGGCGTAGTTCAGACCCTGGCGTCCGTCGAGGGTTCGCACGAGTTCTTGGATGTAGGCGCGGCCGGTGGCGGTGTCGCCGTCGAGCAGGATCGTGCCGGGGTGTGTGGTCTGTACGAAGAAGTCCCACTGGCTCTGCAGTCGCTCGCCCCCGGCACGGATCTCCTCGCGGCCGATGTGCTCGGCGGGGATGTTGGGCATGCGCAGGGCACCGTCCGGTGTGAACAGCGAGGCCAGGCGGGGCCGGTCGCGCATCATCGCCGCGTCGGTGAACTCGCCGCGCAGTGCCTCGATCTCGACGCGGTCCGCGATGGCCTGGAAGTCGTTCATCGAAAGTCTCCTCTGCGTCTTGTCGTCGTCTTCACCGGTACGACAACGCAGCCGTTGGGAATGTGAGGCGGCGCGTCGGCCTCACAGTCAGGTGCGCTGTCTTGTCGTAACGGGTAGAGCCACGGAAGCGAGCGAGGGAGACGGCCAGACCATGACCACCAGAGCGGAGCCCGGCGATGATCAGAGCGATCCGGGCCTCAGCGCGATCATGAGCGAGCGGCGCCGGCTGATCAACCTCGCCTATCGACTCCTCGGGTCCCTTGCCGACGCCGAGGACGTCGTGCAGGAGACCTACGCCCGCTGGTACGCCATGTCCGCAGGGGAGCAGCAGGCCATCGAGTCGCCCGGCGCCTGGCTGGTGACGGTCGCCAGCCGCATCTGCCTGAACCTGCTCGGCTCGGCGCGGGTCAGGCGGGAGTCGTACGTGGGCGACTGGATCCCGGAACCGCTGCCCGAGCCCGCGGAGTGGGTCACCGGGCGCTCCGGCGTCGGCGGGATCGACCTTGCCGATCGGGTCACCCTGGACGAGTCGGTGACGATGGCCTTCCTGGTCGTCCTCGATTCGATGACCCCGGCCGAGCGAGTCGCGTTCGTCCTGCACGACGTCTTCCGCTACCCCTTCGGCGAGGTCGCCGAGATCGTCGGCCGCACTCCGGCGGCGTGCCGCCAGCTGGCCTCGTCGGCCCGTCGCCGCATCCGCACCGCGCAGAGCCCGGCGGCGGGCCCGAGTGGCGGGCAGGCGGGCATCGTCAGGCAGTTCAAAACGGCCTGGGAGGCCAAGGACATCGACGCCCTGATCGGCCTGCTCGATCCCGAAGCTACCGCGACCGCGGACGGCGGCGGGCTGGCCGTCACACACCTGGAGCCGATCGTGGGCGGTGAGCAGATCGCACGTGCCTACGCCGAGATCGCGCGTGTGTCGGGCGACCGCACGACGTTCCTGGAGTGCACGGTCAACGGCGTGCCCGGTCTGGTGGCGCGGCAGGACGGCGACATCGCGACCGTGTTCGCGTTCGAGATCGCGGGCGACCGGATCAGGCATATCTGGGCGGTGCGAAACCCCGAGAAGCTCCGTCCCTGGCGGATCAGCTGAGGAGCGATCCGGAACACAGCGGCGATCGGATCGTGACCAGCACCGACCCGCATCGGCGCCACGTCTCGAAGCCGCCCTGGCGATGCGATACGGACCATCCCATGTGCGGCAGACGGGACGGGGGGCGCCCGTGCGCAGGCGCGGCCACCCTCAGAGTGCACATCCTCGGTGTGTCGTCGATCGCTCATTGGCTGATGAACGATCGTTGAAGCGGGGCGTCGGCCGCCGATAGAGTGCCATGCAGTCGGCCCGCTACGACCGCAGCCGGACCGCCCCGATTCACCCCGGCTGAGCGCCTGTTCTTGAACGGCCTGGACGGTAGTGGATCAACTGCCGACGTCGAGGCCGCCTGGTGATCGGTGTCCATGCGGTACCAGGCTCCGCAGAATCGGTCCCTGCCGGCGCACGATGCTGGATTTGTCACCCGACGGCGACGCACCGGGCACCTGACTGAGAGGGAAGAAGAGGTCTTTCGCCGCGTCCGGCAGCGGATCGAGGAGCGCGGTGAGGGTCCGTCGGCATGGCAAGACACGCCTCCCAGATGCGAACTGGGTCCTGTCCGGGCCGACGCCGCTTCATGTCGCCCTACTCGTTGTTCTTGATCTCCTTCATCGTCAGGTGGGATTCGAGGCGCCGGACGGCAGGCAGGCCGCTGAGCTTGCCGGTCAGGAAGGCCTCGTAGGCGGCATGGTCGGCGACCGCCACGCGGATGAAGTAGTCGGGGCGCCCGTACATGCGGCGAAACTCGACGACCTCCTCGTAGGAGGCCACGGTGTCCTCGAACTCCTCGAAGCTCCTGCGGTCCTGGGCGTAGATCTCAACGTCGATCAGGACGTCCAGTCCGCGGCCCAGGGCCTCGCGGGAGATGACGGCCCGGTAGCCGGTGATGACGCCGGCCTCCTCCAGCCGCTTGACGCGGCGCAGGCAGGGCGGCGGAGTCAGGCCGACCCGCTTGGCCAGCTCGACGTTGGTCAGCCGCCCGTCCTGACGCAGATGAAACAAAATTTCCCGGTCGAGCGTATCCATGCTGAATTCATTGCTCACAAGAACAGCATAGAGCCATAGTCGGTAACCATATGAGGCGGGTTTCTTCCTAAAATTTCGCCATGGGTACACCTCCTCTCGCCACCGGTGGCCGGCCTCGGCCCGCGCCCGCGGCTCGGTCCGCGGCACCGTCCGAGGCGCGTTTGGCCTTCAAGGACTCCGCCGGTGTAGGCCTGGGATTCCTTCCGCTCGGGCTCGCCTTCGGGGCGCTCGTGACGCAGTCGGGGCTGCCCTGGTGGTGGGCGGCGCTGTCCGCGGCGGTCGTCTTCGGTGGATCGTTCGAGTTCCTGCTGATCGGCATGGTCGTCGCCGCGGTCCCGCTCGCGGCGATCGCGTTGTCGGCGTTCATGGTGAACGTCCGGCATGTCTTCTACGCGCTGTCCTTCCCTCTGGACCGCGTGATCGGCCGCCTCGGCAAGGCGTACAGCACCTTCGCGATGTGTGACGAGGCGTACGCGCTGACCACCGGTGAGGGGGCCCGTTCCTGGTCCGGTCGGCGCATCCTGTGGCTGCAGTTGTTGCTGCACGTGTACTGGGCGGGCAGCTCGACCGTGGGGGCCCTGCTCGGTTCCCGCATCCTTGCCAGTGTCACCGGGCTGGACTTCGCCCTCACCGCCCTGTTCACCGTCCTCGCCCTCGATGCGGTCCGGGATCTGCGCGGCGACCTGCCCACCCCCGCACTGGCACTGCTCAGCGCCCTGGCCGCCCGGCTCCTCTTCCCGGGCCAGATGCTCCCGGCCGCCTTCACTCTGTTCACCACCGCCCTCCTGGCCCGCCACCTCACAAGCCGCAGGAAGTCGAGCCATGCCTGACACGCACTACGCCGTCGCCGCCGTTCTCGTCGCCGCCGCCGTCACCTGGGGTCTGCGCGTGCTGCCCTTCGCCGCCCTCACGCCCCTGCGCTCCAGCAGAACCGTCCAGTACCTCAGCACCCGCATGCCCGCCGGTGTCATGGTGATCCTCCTCGCCTACTGCCTGCGCGACCTCCCCCTCACCCACACGCGCGCGCTGGCCCCGATGGCCGCCCTGGCCGTCACCGTCGGGCTGCACCTGTGGCGCCGCAATGCGCTGTTGAGCATCCTCGGCGGCACCGCCGTCCATGTGGTCCTGGCCAGCACCGTCTTCACTCGCTGAGCCCGCCCGGCATGAAGCCCGGTGCTGCCGCTCCTGCTGAGCATCGAGCACGGCACAACGTCAGCTCCGCCCGGAGCAGTGAACAACACGGCCCAGCCCGACAGTTCCAACCTATTGACAGTGAACGGAGCTTCCCCAGTAGCCTTTATGGGCCGAAGTGGTCTAGACCACCTGCCTGGAGGGCTTTGTGACAAGACGTGGAATCGCCGTCGGAGCGTTCGCGATGGCCGGCTGGATGGCACTCGGAGTTCTTCCGCCCGGCGCCGGCGCCCAGGCCGCCCAACGTACGGATGCGCGTACCGCCGCCTCGGCGGGCGCCCGCCCGCTGCCGCCGGTCTCCCCGACGCCGCAGTCCATATCCCGCTCGGGCGAGGACGCGACCGTCACCGGCCGGGTGCTGCTGGTCGTGGACGAACACACGGACGCGGCAGCCCGCGACCGTGTGGTCCGCGAGCTCGAGCAGCACGGTGCCGAGCGCGTTGACAACGTTTCCCCGAACGACGTATCACGAGCGACGGCGGGTCTGCTCACTGTCCGACTGGGACCCGCCGATCGCCCGGACATCGCGGACGCGTTGGGCGACACCGCCGTGCCGAACCGCGCGGAGGGCTACGCGCTGCGGGTCTCGGGGACGAAGCCGCAGCCGGAGATCGCACTCGGGGGTACGGACGCCGCGGGCCAGTTCTACGCCGTACAGACCCTGCGCCAGCTCTTCCAGCGCGCGGACGACGGCTGGAAGGTGGCGGGCGCTCAGGTCAGCGACTACCCGTCGATGCCGCTGCGGGGCGCCATCGAGGGCTTCTACGGCCCGCCGTGGACGACGGCCGAACGACTGGATCACATGGACTTCCTCGGCGACATGAAGTCCAACACCTACGTCTACGCACCGAAGGACGATCCCTACCACCGGGACAAGTGGCGCGAGCCCTACCCGCCGGCCAAGCTGGCCGAGCTGCGTGAGCTGATCGACCGCGCCCGGGCCGACCACGTGCGCTTCACCTTCGCCGTCTCACCCGGCGCCTCCATCTGCTATTCCGACCCCGCCGACACCAAGGCGCTCACCGACAAGATGCAGGCCATGTACGACGCGGGCGTTCGGTCGTTCTCGATCCCGCTGGACGACATCAGCTACACCCGCTGGAACTGTTCCGCTGACGCGGAGAAGTTCGGCGCGCCGGGCCGCGGCGCGGCGGCCCGCGCCCAGGTGAGCCTGCTGAACACCGTGCAGCGCGAGTTCATCGCCAAGCGCCCCGGGACCAACCCGCTGCAGATGGTGCCCACTGAGTACGGCGACCTGACCGACACCGCGTACAAGCAGACGATCCGTGCCACGCTCGACCCCGCGGTGCAGGTGATGTGGACCGGGACGGACGTGGTGCCGCCGGAGATCACCAACGCCCAGGCGTCCAAGGCCGCCGAACTGTTCGGCCGGAAGGTCTTCGTGTGGGACAACTACCCGGTCAACGACTTCGCCCGAACCGCCGGGCGACTGCTGCTGGCGCCGTACGACAAGCGTGAGCCCGGTCTGTCGGACCACCTCAGCGGCATCGTCTCCAACCCGATGAACCAGGAGGCCGCCAGCAAGCTCGCCGTCTTCACGATGTCGGACTTCTCGTGGAACGACCGGGGCTACGACCGGGACCGTTCCGGTCGTCAGGCGGCCCTGTATCTTGCCGCGGGGGACAGCCGTACCGCGGACGCGGTGCAGGTGTTCGTCGACCTCAACCACATGGCTCCGACTTTCGGTTCGCAGCCGTGGCAGCCCCAGGCACCGGTGTTCGGCGCCGAGGTGGAACGCTTCTGGCAGGAGTACGCAGGCGACGCGGGGCGGGCGATAAGCGAGTTCCGCCCGTCCGTGCGCACTGTCACGCAGGCCCCGGCCGTCATCCGGGACGGTGTGCCCGACAAGCTGTTCCTCTCCGACGCCTCCCGCTGGCTGGACGCCACACAGCTGTGGGGGCGGTCGATGGAGCACGGACTGAACACCCTTGCCGCAATCGACGCCCACAACGCGAGCGAGGCGGCACAGGAGCGCAAGTCCATGGACTCCCTTGCCGCCGCCGCGTCGCAGATCATGGTCGATCCGGCGGAGCAGGGCCAGCACGGCCAGGTGAGGATCGGCGATCCGTTCATCGAGGACTTCGTCTCGCGCGTGGACAACCTCCACGACGAGTCGATGGGACTGCCGCCCCTGCGTGAGCTCGCCCGCGGAAAGACCGCGACCCAGGTCTCCGACTACGACTGGGGCGGGGCCTTCCCCTTCAGTGCCGACAAGTCCGTGGACGGTGACCTGTCCGACTTCTCCACCACCAGCGGCGGCGAGGCGCAGCCGTGGTGGCAGGTCGACCTCGGATCGAGTGCGGACCTCGAAAAGATCAAGATCTACAACCGGACGGACTGCTGCGCGGAGCGGACGAAGGACTACTACGTCCTGGTGTCCGACCAGCCCTTCTCGGGGACGCTCGCGGACCAGCTCGGCAAGCCGGGCGTCTGGAGCCACCACGAGACGGACCAGGCCGCAAGCCCCACCACGATCGCGACCACGGCCAGGGGCCGGTATGTGCGGGTGTGGCTGGCCGCCACGACCCCCGTCGAGCTCAACATGGCGGAGGTCCAGGTCTACGGCCGTGTGAAGGAGGGATGACCGCGTCATCCACGTAGGCGTCCGGTGAGGTGAGGCCGTGCCAGGCCCGTACGGCGCGCGGCGTCGTACGGGCTAGGCTCTGGTGATCGCTCCGCTGCGGGCGAGCAGCAGGCAGGCCGCACCCCGCGCGTGCTCCGTGTCCCGCCAGGGCGCCACGGCGATCTCCAGGTCCCGCAGCGGCTCGATCGCCCCGGCGACGGCCGCGGCGGTGAAGGCCGGGCCGAGGTGGGGCCACAGCACGAGGCTCTCGCCGATCACCTTGACCGCCTTGACCGCGAGGACGTTGACCACGCCGGCGACGCTGCGCCCGAGTAGCTCGCCGGCCTCGTCCAGGACGGCGAGAACCGCTCGCTCACCACGTTCGGCGGCGTCGACCAGTTCGGAGAGCCCGTCCCCGGGTCCGAGCTCGACGCCGGCGCGGCGGGCCCGTTCCAGGAGCGCCGTCTGCCCGACGAGGGACTGCAGACAGCCGCGGTTGCCGCAGTTGCATCGCGGCCCGTTCCGATCGACCGGCATGTGGCCGAACTCGCCCGAGAGTCCGTCCGCGCCGCGCTGGACGCGTCGCTCCAGCACGACTCCCATGCCGAGTCCGTCACCGATGCCGAGGACGAGGAAGTCATCGTGATCACGGCCCATGCCGAACAGCAGCTCGGCCGTCGTGCTGGAGCGAAGGTCGTTGTCGACGAGAATCGGCACGGGCAGGGCCCGGCCGAGCTCCGCGGCCAGCGGCAGATCGTGCCAGTCCATGATCGCGGAGAGCCGTACGACGCCGGTCATCGGATCGACCATGCCGGGGACCGCGATGCCGACTCCGCGGATGGGCGTCGTGTTCCGTCGCGCCTCGATCTCCTCCCGCAGCACCTGGGTGAGCAGCGGAACGGGTGACTCTGCCACACGCAGGGGGAGACGGAACTCGTCGGTGATCTGGCCGTCGAGCCCGACCACGACGCCGGCCAGATGGTCGATGGCCACGCGCAGCCCCAGGACGTGGGCGGCGGTGGGGACCAGTTGGAGCGGAACGCGGGGGCGGCCCTTGCCGGAGGAGACGTGGGGCTTCAGTTCGCGGATGAACCCTTCGCCGATGAGCCGCCGGGTGTGGTCGGTGACGGTCGCGGCCCCCACACGCAGCAGTTGCGCGATCTCCGCCCGGCTGAGCGGCCCGGCCGCCCCGAGCAGCGCCAGGATCTCGGTCTGGATCAGATCCCCAGGTGCCGGGCGTTGTGCCTCCACATCCTCCCCTTTCGCCGGTGAGCGCACCGAGTTGGAGCCCTTGACGCCCGATCTGCGCGCCTCTACCGTCCCATTTTACTCGGGCCCGAAAAAAATACTCCGTCACACCAATCTTCCCCTGCCGGGTGTCAATTGAGGAGGTCAAGCGATGCGCTTGCGTGCCGTGCAGTGGGCCAGTGTCGCAGCGGCGGCAGCACTCGTCGCACTCGCCGGATGTGGAGGCAACTCCGGCGCAGGATCGGGAGGATCGAAGAGGTCGGATGGATCCGTCAGCCTGAGCTGGCAGATGTGGGCCAGCGGAGCGGACGAGGAGAAGCAGCTGCAGCACCTCGCGTCGCTCGTCACCCAGAAGTACCCCGACATCAAGGTGGACCTGAAGACCGCCCCGTTCAAGGACTACTTCACCAAGCTGCAGACCCAGGCGGCGGGCGGCGACCAGCCGTGCATCGTGAGCATGCAGAGCCTGCGGCTGTCCGGCTTCGCCGACCTCATGGAACCGCTGGACGACCTCGAGGGCGCCACCGGCACGGACGGCTTCGAACCCGCCGCGCTCAAGGCCCTGCAGTGGGACGGTAAGCAGTACGCGCTGCCGATGGACCTCGCCAGCATGCTCATGTACTACAACAAGGACGCGTTCGCGAAGGCCGGCCTCGCCGAGCCGAAGACAGGCTGGACCGTCGCGGACTTCGAGGACGCGGCGAAGTCGCTGACCAGGAACGGGAAGACGGGCTTCGCGCTCTCCTTCTCCGACCTCAACCTGCTGACCATGGCGCTGAGCTACAACGGCGCCCGCCCCGTCACCGCCGACGGCAAGGCGCAACTCGACGACCCCGCGATGGTCAAGGCCCTCACCTGGTACTCGGGCCTGGCCACCAAGGACAAGGCGGCCAGTGTCCCAGCCAGCTCCAGCGACGGCGGGTGGGCAGAGACCCAGTTCGTCAACGGCAACGCGATGATGGCCGTCGACGGCACCTGGAATCTCGGATCCACCTCCACCCAGGCGAAGTTCAAGGTCGGCGTGGCCCCGATCCCCGCCGGACCCGGCGGTTCGAAGACCTACGTCGCCAACTCCGGCTTCGGCATCTCCAAGAGCTGCGCCTACAAGAAGGAAGCGGCCAAGGCACTGTCCGTGCTCACCGGACCCGAGGCGGAGGACTACCTCGCCGGGCAGGGCCGCGTCTTCCCCGCCCGCACCGCGGCACAGCCCGCGTACGAGAAGTTCCTCACCCGGCAGACCGGCGGGAAGACCGAGACGGTCAAGGCCGGGATGAACGCCGTCCGCGACGGCCTCGCCGGCGGAGTGCCGTTCGTCGGAACCCGGAACTGGGACGAGGTCAACACCCTGTTCAGCCAGTATCTGCTCGAGGCCTACACGGGGTCGACGACCGCCGAAGCGGCGCTGACGACCATTCAGAAGAAGGCGGAACGCTGAACCGTGGCGACACGACCGATCGAGCACAGCACCCGGCCCGTGGCCCGCTTCGCCGCCCGGCCGCGCCGAGCCCGCCCCGGCGGACCCGGTCGCCGGGAACGCTGGTACGCCTACGGCTTCCTGTCCCCGGGGGTCCTCGGACTGACCGTCTTCACCCTGTTCCCGGTGGCGATGGCCGTCGTGATGAGCCTGTACCGCTGGCCCATCTTCGGCCAGCGGTCCTTCGTCGGACTCGACAACTTCCGATACCTGCTGCTGGAGGACCCCGGCTTCCTCGTCTCCGTCCGCAACACCTTCGTCTTCACCGCACTGTTCCTGCCGCTCAACGTCGTGCTCTCGCTTGCCCTGGCGTTCTGGATCTCCAACAGCCGCTGGCAGCAGGTGTTCCGGGTGCTCTTCTTCATTCCCGCGATCACACCGATGGTGGTCAACGCCGTGATCTGGAAGCTGCTCTACCAGCCCCAGGGCGTCATCGCCCACTACCTCGGCAGCTGGTTCGGCATCACCGCCCCGAACTTCCTCGCCGACTCCGGCACGGCGATGATCTCCGTGGTCGTCATGAGCGTCTGGCAGGGCATCGGCTACAACCTCATCGTGTTCTCGGCCGCCATCGACGAACTGCCGCGCTCCGTGCTCGAAGCGGCGGAGATCGACGGGGCCCGGGGCCTGAGGAAGTTCCTGCGCGTCCAGCTGCCGCTGATGTCACCCGCGGTCTTCTTCGTCACCACCATGACCATGATCACGTCGATGCAGGTGTTCACTCAGACCTACATCCTCACCAGGGGAGGACCGGGCGACTCCACGGTGACGATGGTGCAGAACGTCTACGAGAACGGCTTCGTCTCGCGCGACCTCGGCGTGGCCGCAGCGGGCGCGTGGCTCCTCTTCGCCGTCATCCTGCTGATCACTGCCGTGCAGTTCCTCGGCCAGAAACGGTGGGTGCACTATGAGCACTGACAAGATCCGCTGGACCCCGCGCAGTCTGGTCTCCCACACGCTGCTCGTAGTGGTGACGCTGCTGTTCCTGGCACCGGTCGTCTACGCCGTGGCCACCGCGCTCAAACCGCCAGGGGAGACCTTCGCCGACCCGACCTCGCTCATTGGCTCCCACCTTCGCTGGCAGAACTTCGCCGACGTCTTCGATTTTCTGCCGTTCCAGCGGTTCATCCTCAACGGACTGCTGGTGGCCGCCGTCGGCACGCTCGTCGTCCTCGCCGCCTCCTCACTGGGTGCCTACGCCTTCGCCCGGCTGAGGTGGCGCGGCAGGGACGGTCTCTTCCTGATGTTCCTCGCGACCCTGATGGTGCCGCAGGAAGTGCTGGTGGTCCCGATGTTCATCCTCATGCAGGAGTTCGGCTGGGTGAACAGCTACCAGGCGCTCATCTTCCCCTGGGCCTTCACCGCCTTCGGCACGTTCCTGCTGCGGCAGTTCTTCCGCGGAATCCCGTACGAGCTCCAGGAGGCCGCCACCCTCGACGGCTGCTCGCCCCTGCGCACCTTCCTCGCCGTCATGCTCCCGATCGCCCGTCCCGCGCTCAGCGTGCTCGCGGTCTTCACCTTCATCGGCTACTGGAACAGCTTCCTGTGGCCGCTCATCATCGTCAACGACGTCAGCGCGCTCGGCACGGTGCCGCTCGGCCTGGAGTTGTTCTTCGGGCAGAACGGCAGCCAGTGGCATTTGGTGATGGCCGCCTCCGTCATCTCCCTCATCCCGACCCTTCTGCTGCTCATCGCACTGCAGAAGCACCTGGTGAAGGGCATCGCCGCCACCGGTCTGGCCGGCCGCTGACACATCGCACCGCAACCCGGCCATGACGGCCGGGCGCGCCTCGCCGTGGCCACCAAGGAGAACCCCCTGCTGCGCTTCGACCAACGCACCGGTCCCGACCTCGGTGCACACACACCCGTCTACCCGTCCGCCCCCGTGCCGCGCTGGTACACCGACGCCAAGTTCGGCATCTTCATTCACTGGGGCATCTACTCGGTGCCCGCCTGGGGCACCCCTCGCGACCCCGAGGTCCACATCCCGGTCGAGCTGGAGTTCGTCCACCATCCGTATGCCGAGTGGTACGCCAACACCGTGCGCATCGCCGGATCGCCCACCCGCCGATTCCACGAGGAGAGGTACGGCGTGGGCACCTCGTACGAGGACCTGGCCGACCTCTGGACGGCCGAACGCTTCGATGCCGATGCGTGGATGTCCCTGTTCGCCGAATGCGGCGCACGCTACGTCGTGCCCACGGCCAAGCACCACGACGGCTTCTGCCTCTGGGACTCGGGCACCACCCCGTTCACCGCAGCACGCCGCGGGCCGCGCCGTGACCTGCTGGCCGAGCTGAGCGGCGCCGCACGCCGCCACGATCTGCGGCTGGGACTGTACTTCTCCGGCGCCCTCGACTGGCACGTCAGCGCGTTCCGGCCGATCCGCTCGCTGACGGACCTGTTCGAACTGCGCCGCAGCGACAGGGCCTTCGCCGACTACGCACACGCGCAGCTCGTGGAACTGGTCGAGCGGTTCCGGCCCGACTACCTGTGGAACGACATCGACTGGCCGGACGGCGGAAAGGGCAGCGGCGACCGCGACCTGGCCGCGCTGTTCGCCCGCTATCTGAAGCAGGTGCCCGACGGCCTGCTCAACGACCGCTGGGGTGTGCCGTACCACGGCGTGCGCACACGCGAGTACCTGACCGAGCAAGAGCCGTCCGAGCGGGTGTGGGAGGCATGCCGGGGACTCGGGCAGTCCTTCGGCCACAATGTGGTCGAGGACGACCGGCATCTCATCGGCGGTGCCGAGCTGGTCCATATGCTCGTCGACACCGTGGCCAAGAACGGCAATCTGCTGCTCAACGTGGGCCCGCGGGCCGACGGCTCGCTGCCCGAGAGCCAGGTGTCGCGGCTGCGCCGGCTGGGGGAGTGGCTGCGGGTCAACGGCGAAGCGGTCTACGGGACCCGGCCATGGCGCCGCCACACCGACGTGGCCGGTCATCCCGTCCGCTACACCACGCGCGAGGGGACCCTGTTCGTGGCGGACCTGGCACCGGGCGAGGGGCGGCTGACGCCGGCCCGAGATGTCGCCGAGCTCGCCGCCGGCCGCCCCGTGAGCTGGCTCACCGCGACCGGCCGTCGGGCAGCGGCGACGGACCCGGACGGCACGGTGGTCGTGCCGGACGAGCTGCGAGGGGCGCCCGCGGCGGTGCTCGCGATCGAAGGCGGCGCCGCATGACGGAGCGGCACCGGGCAGCCGGGCCGGTCGTCGTGCGATGCTCGCGCAGACACGCGGCGACGCGCCCCGGGCACGGCTGGGACGAGCACGACACCCCCGACACCGAGCACCTGAGCGGTCGAGCCTCCCCCACGAGCCCTGGGCCACTCCTCCACCCGAGGAGCGGCGGTTCCCTGACACAATTGACGGAGCTGTCACAATGACGTCGCAACGCTGGTTCACCGAGGCCAAACTCGGAATCTTCATCCACTGGGGCATCTACAGCGTCGACGGCGTCGCCGAGTCCTGGTCGTTCTTCGACGGCCGGATTCCGTACGACGACTACATGGCGCAACTCGACCGATTCAGCGCCGCCCGCTTCGACCCGGACACATGGGCTGACCTCTTCGTCCGCGCGGGCGCCCGTTACGCCGTGCTCACCGCCAAGCACCACGACGGAGTCGCACTGTGGGACACCGGTGCGAACGACGTGTCGGTCGTCAAACGCACTCCCGCCGGGCGTGACCTGGTCGCCGAGTACGTCGCGGCGCTGCGCCGACGGGATGTGAAGGCCGGTCTCTACTACTCCCACCTGGACTGGTCCCACCCGGACTACGCCACAGTGCGCAGGCCCGACGAGGACCCGGCGGAACGCGGCAACCCGTACTCGATGCCCGCTCCCGGCGAGGAGGACCCGGCCCGATGGGGGAACTTCCTGGACTTCCACCGGACCCAGGTCCGCGAGCTCCTGGAACGCTTCCAGCCCGACCTTCTGTGGTTCGACGGCGAGTGGGAGCGAACCCCCGAACAGTGGGGCATGGACGCTCTGGCCGGGGAGATCCGTACGCGCTCCCCGCACACCGTCGTCAACGGCAGACTGACAGGCCACGGTGATTACGCGACGCCCGAACAGGGCGTGCCCATCGAGCCACCGGCCGGCCCATGGGAGCTGTGCCTGACCATCAACGACTCCTGGGGCTATCAACCCCAGGACACCCACCACAAGTCGCCGCGGCAGCTGGTCCGGATCTTCGCGGAGACCATCGGCGGTGGTGGCAATCTGCTCCTCGACGTGGGTCCACAGGCCGACGGCACCATCCTCCCGGAGCAGGTCGCGCGTCTGGAGGCCCTGGGGGAGTGGATCGGCCGGCACTCCGCCGCCGTGTACGGGACGGACCGAGGTATGCCGCACGGCCACTTCTACGGCCCCTCGACACTCTCCGCCGACCGCAGGACGCTGTATCTCTTCGTCTTCGACCGCCCCAACGAATTCGTGGTCCTGCGCGGTGTGCGCAACGCGGTGACCTCGGTACGGGTGCTCGGCGCGGACACGGAGGCGCCGCACGAGCGCGTCGGCGGCCTCGGCGAGGTACCCGGATGGGAGTACATCCACCTCGCCGATGCCGACCTCGACCCGCTGTGCACCGTGCTTGCCCTCGAACTCGACGGCGAACTCGACCTCTATAGGACCCACGCGCGGGACCAGGCCGTGCCCGACGGGTCGTGAGTCGCGTGGACATCACTCCCGGCACGGCCTTCTGACGGTGTTCACCCTCCGCACGGCCTGACCGGGCCACCGGCAGCGGCCGGAGCCGCCCACCTCGCACACGGTCGCTCCGCCCGTGCCCGGGGTTCCCCACGATCGTGGGGAACCCCGGGCACGTGTCACTTCTGCGGAGGGTTCAACTCAAGCGTGTCGACCGGCTGTCGGAAGCCGGGTGCGTGGCCGAGCCTGCGCAGGTAGGGATCGAAGGCCGCGAAGTCGGCGACCGGATCGGGCGAGTTCCACACCGACTGGGCGTGCACCCGCAGCCTGGGCAGCAGCGTCTGGGTGAGGACGTACTCGGGGGCCCAGCCGTGCGGGTCGTCCCAGATCGGGAAGAACTGCCCGACGCTGTTGCTCCCGGCAGGCACGCTGTAGGGGGCGCCCCAGCCGCCGGAGTACACATACGGGCTGCCGTACGTGGTCCATTGGTCGGCGGGCCACGGCTGGTTGATGGTGTTGTTCTTGTTGTCGGCCGTGAGCGGCGGCCACAGGTCGTGGTACAGGTCGGACGACGAACCGATCAGGGTGAAGCCCGCGTCCAGGTAGGCGCCGGCCGGAGGCGCGTCGTAGATCTGCGCCCAGTAGTCGATCGTGATGTCGCGGCTGAGCCGGACGGCTCCACCGGCCGGATCGCTGATCATGTCGTCCCACATCCAGGCTCCGCGGCCGTCCTTGGCGAGTTCGCCCGAGAGGTAGTTGAACAGCGCCTTGTAGCCGTCCTCGCCGGTGGCCTTCGGCCCGGCGAGTCCCCGGACCCAGGACAGCAGCCGTGGATTGTCCGCGTCGAAGAACTCGTCGCCGCCGAGGTGGACGTACGGGGCGTCGAACGTCGCGCCGATCTCCCGGACCCACCGTGCCAGATGCTCACGCACATCGGCACGGGAGTAGTCGTAGCCCGTCTTCTCGGGCAGTGCGTACTCGGGATACACCTGCGTGTCGAGGCTGCTGTGTCCGGGTACGTCGATCTCGGGGACGATGGTGACGTGGTACCGGCGGGCGAACGCGACGAGGTCGGCGATCTGTGCCTTGCTCCACGAGCCGCCGGCCGGCAGCCGGTCGACCAGCTTCGGCGCCACCGCGCTCTCCACCCGCAGACCCTGATCGTCCTTCACCCGCAGCTGCAGGTAGTTCATCTTGGTGTAGGCGAGGTCCTTGATCTGGTTCTTCAGCCAGCCGATCGAGTAGTAGCGCCGCCCGGAGTCGACCTGCAGCCCGCGAAACGTCTGGTCGGTCCAGTCCGTCACCACGCCGGCGGGCAGCCGACCCGCCGACCGGAGTGCCTGCAGGATGGTCTGAGCGCCGTAGAACGCGCCGGTGCCGGAACCACCGGTGACCACGACGGCGTTCTCGTCGATGTCCAGCCGGTAGGCCTGGGACGCCAGGGCTTGTGCCTTGACCGGGGCGGCGGACAGGTCCACGGCGCCTGTGGTCAGCAGGATTCCCCGCGCCACGCGGGCGTGGTCGTCCACAGTTCGGACCGTGGCCGTCCGCACCAGCTTGGCGTCGACGAACTCCTTGGCGATCCGTTCGGCGTCGTCACGCAGTGCGGCGGCCTGCCCGCGGCGCACGAAGATGCCGAGGTCGCCCTGCGGCCGCCAGGACTCTCCGTCGTGACGTGTGAAGGACTGCACCGCCGGGATGGTGACCGGGAACCCGTTCGCTCCCAACGCGCGGGTGTCGTCGGCGGGCGCGGGTGCCGGGTCGGCCGCCGGGCCGACCCTGCGCACCGCGAAGTCGTCGCAGTAGCCGGGGCCGGAGCCGCTGCCCAGCTCGTTCAGGAAGCAGAACGCGTTCAGCTCATGGGTGCGCGGCCCGGTGGTGATCGTGCGGGTCACCGTGGTCCAGGTCGGGCTGCTGACGTCGGCGTAGTTGGCGGCGCCGCGGTAGAACGCGGCGTTCTCGGCGTCGAAGACACCGACCCGCACCGACGCGTTCCCCTCGGTGCGGACCTTGGCGGTGAACGCGTAGACGGTGTTGGGCTGCACCTGCCGGACCGGCTTGTTGACCATCCCGCGCGAGACCCCCGTGCCGCGCACCGGAAGATTGCCGCCGCGCGGGTACCGGCTGTCCCCGTCGTAACCGAGCCCCACCTGCGCCGCGTGGCCCGATCCGGACGCGCCCGGGGCGACGAGGGAGGCGTGGTAGTACTCACCGCCGTCGAATGTCCCGGATTCGAACCCCGGGTCGGTCATCACCGGGTCGCCGTCGTCGGCGCTCGCAGGGGAGCCGCCCAGCGCCGTCAGTGTGGTGGCGCACAGGGTCAGTGCCGCAACGGTCGCCAGCATGCGCCGTGACACGGTCACGAGGTTCCCTTTCTCTTCGACTTCAGGCTTCGCTGTGATCCGGGCAGTGCGTGCCGATGCGGTCATCGCGGGTTCACCTCGACCTCGGCGAGCGACAGGGGCGCGGTGGTGGCGAGCTGGATACGCACGTACCGTCCGGTGGCGTCGAGCGGGACGATCGTGGGAGTGGCCGCGGTGTCCGCACGGCGGACGGCGGTCACACCCGGCTGTGCCAGTGTCGCGGCGAGCGAGTCACTGGTGAACGGGGCGTCGGAGACGAGCACGTAGTAATCGGTCAGGCGCTCCGAGCAGCAGTCGGTGCGGTTCCACACCTTCACGTCGGAGATGGCCTTCGACGCTCCGAGGTCGACCTGCCACCAGGGCTCCGCCGAGCCGTCCTCGGCGGTGTGGGTGACCGAGCCGACGGTGAAGTTGCCGTCGGTGTTGCCGTCGACCGCCCGCGATGCCACACCGCCCCAGGCGGTGCTCTTCTGCGTGGCCGGCCTGCCGTAGGAGAGAGAGGTGACCTTCAGCGCGATGAACGTGCTGCCGAGCGACTCACCGGTGGACGCGTTGGTCATCTTGACTTCGACCGTGTGGGCGCCGGGCTTGGCGGAGCCGTCCGCGGCAACCGTCACCGGGGTTGCGGCCCGGCCGCCGGCGTCGACCGTCAGACTCCCGGAAGCCGGTGACACGGTGATGCCGTCTGAGGGAGCGGCGCTGAACGCCACCTTGGTCGGGGAAGCCGAGAGGTTGACCGCCCCCACGTTCGCCTGAAGGCTGCTGCCCGGTTCGAGCAGCGCCGGACTGGCGTCGGGCACCGAGGAGAACGGCCGGACACCGGCCTGCATCGTGCCGTGGCGCGGCGGCTGACTGCCGCTTCCGCGGCCCCAGTCGGTGCTCGCCGGGTCGGAGGTGAGGGCGAACCGGATCGTGCCCGCGCGCAGCAGATCACTGTGCGAGATCCACGACTTGGACCAGGCCTGGTCGCCAACGTGCACCGACGAAACGTATTGCAGCTTCGACCGGTCCGCCCCCGGTGCGACGATGTCGACAGGGCGGCCGCCGTCCGGTTGGATCCGGACCCGGTCGAACATCGGCGCGGTGAGCACGTACTCGCCGGAGCCGGGCATCACCTCGTAGACGCCGATCATGGACCAGATCAGCCAGGACGATATGGTGCCGAGGTCGTCGTTGCCGGGCATGCCGTAGGCGTCGTCGGTGAACAGCGGCTGCGCCGCACGCAGCACCGCGGAGGTCTTCCACGGCTGGTCGGTCCACGCGTACATCCAGGGCGTGTGCAGATCGGGCTCGTTGTTCGGGTTGAAGGCGAAGTTGTTGTGGTAGTCGTACGCCCCGACCACCCACGACTTCTTGGCCACTCCCGTGTGGTCGCGGAGAAGTTCCGGCATGTCGAAGAAGGTGTCGAGTCGCTGTTCGGCCTTGGCCTTGCCGCCCATCAGCGCGAAAAGCCCCGGGGCGTCCTGCTGCGCGAGCCACTGGTACTGCCATGGGGTGCCTTCGTGGAAGCCGGTGCTCTGTGTCGGGTCAGCGCTGCCGACCCAGGTTCCCTCCGGGGTGCGGGCCCGTGGGAACCCGTCGAACCCCTTGGAACTCACCCCGAGATCCCACTCGTTGCCGAAGTTCTCGCACCGTGCCCGCAGCGTTTCGGCCTTTGCGCGCTCACCGAGGCCCTGGGCCATGTCGGCCAGACCGCAGTCGGCCAGCGCGTACTCCAGCGTCGCCGAGCCCGCCTGACGGGAGTCGCCCCAGGTGTAGCCGCCCTTGTCCTGGTAGCCGATCCATCCGTTCCGCACATAGGTCGGATTGCCGTCGCGGCCCCGGAAGACGGACTGGTCGGCCGGCACCTCGGTGACGTTCTTCCACAGTGCGTCGAACAGGGACCGTGCGGTGGGCTTGTCGAGCAGCCCGCGGGCGTACAGGGAGGTGATGAACGGCGTAGGGCCCTCCCCACTCATCACGTTGGTCTCGCTCGGACCGAGCGCCCAGCGCGGAAGCCAGCCGCCGTCCTGGTAGACACGCAGGAGCGACTTCGCGATGTCGGTGGCGCGTCGCGGTTCGAGCAGCGCGACGAGCTGGTTCTGCGCGCGGTAGGTGTCCCAGAGCGAGAACATCTGGTAGTACGGCCGGTCGCTGCGGTGAACCTGCTTGTCGAAGCCCATGTACCGGCCGTCGACGTCGGAGCCGACCGACGGGTGGAGCGTCGCACGGTAGAGGGCGGAGTAGAACGTGCGCCGGTCGACGTCGCTGCCGCCGGACACCTGCAGCCGCCCGAGCTGGCGCGCCCAGGTCCGGTGCGCGGCGGCCCGCACGGAGTCGAAGGTCTGGTCCGCACTCTCGGTCCCTCGGTTCAGCCGGGCGCCGTTCACCGAGGTGTAGGAGACGCCGACGGTCGCGCCGACCTGGCCGCCGCCGCTGAACCCGACCATCGCGCCGCCGTCGGCCCGGGAGCCGTCCGAGGACGTACCGCTGATGTCCGCCGACCGGCGGTCCGAGGTGACGTCGCCGCCGTCCGCCCAGGTGCCGAACTTGTCGAACGGCCGGTCGAACTTGGCGCTGAAGAAGACCTTGTACCGTTCCTTGCCCGTCTCCCAGCAGAAGTTGCCGCCGGTGATCCAGCCCTCGACGGTGTTGTCGCCGACGACGTCCACATGGCCGGCGTAGGTGTAGCCGTTGCTCGAGCCGACGTTCACCACGACCGTGCGCTGCGAGGCGTTCGCCGGGAAGGTGTAGCGGTGCCAGCCGGTCCGCTCGGTCGCCGTCAGCTCGGCGGTCACCCCGCTGTCCAGGCCGACCTTGTAATACCCGGGCTCGGCGTGCTCGTCGGCGTGGCGGAAACCGGCCGCCTGCTGGTCCGGTTGTGTCCCGGGGAATCCACCGGGCACCGGCATCAGCCGGAAGTTGCCCGCGGTCTGGCAGCCGACGCCGGACAGGTGCGTCTGGCTGAATCCCAGGATCTTCGAGTCGGCGTAGTCGTACGAGGCGTACGAGTTGAGCCGGGTGTCCGGGCTGTTCTGTACCATCCCGAAGGGAAGCGCCGCCCCTGGGAACGTCGTACCCGACCCGTTGTTCCCGATCGAGGTGTTCACATACGCCGTCGGATCCTCGGGGAAAAGTGGTCCTACCTTTGTTGACGCGACCGCGGTCGTTGTCAGTGTGCTGCTGATCAAGACAGCCGCAGATGCCATGGTAGACAGGATGCGGACCAGACGGGCTGGTCTCGGCAATCGCATGGGCCCCCCCTAAGAGGTCGGATAACTGCTGGCGTGACATCGTTGTCACATTCGAATGCCCCGTCAAGGCCCCGCGTGTGGCGGATCATTGACGAGATGTGAGGGCGTCGCGAAGGAGCAGCCGACAGGCACCGGCCGGAGGCGTGCGACATCGCACGAGGAGGCCGCTTGGTGCCAAGATCGGTGACGGCATGTCGTCTGCCGGTTCTCCGCAGCTGAAGGGGCCGTGGAGTACCCGGGCGAACGATGCCGTCGGCGACCCCCGACAGAGCGGTGGAACGCCCCATCCGCTGCGTCTTGCTCCTCGGCCTACTGAGCGGCCGGTCCGAGGAGGCGATGATCCGGGCGGTGAGGTCCGGGTCGGGCATCCGCGGATCGAAGGTTCTGCGCTTCCCGGTCGCCGCACCGCACCGCGTTGACCATGCCCGTCATGGTGAGCGGTCCGGTGTGCCGGTCACCGACCTCCAGCGCCCGCGGGGACGGTGACCGCCGCTCCCCACTCCCGCCCGTACGGCGGCATGTACCACGCCCGGCTCCGGCGGCGTCGCGTACCCGGCATCGGCCGGCCGGTGCGGCTGCGGGCGTTTCCAGCATGAGGCACCGCATGGGAATCGAGAGCAGGCTGGGAGTGGAGGTGAGGCTGATGACGAGGATGCTCCCCTGGTGGTGGTCGATGACGGCGGGGCAGTGGTGCAGTGGAGCCGCGAGGCGGAGGAGCTGCTGGGGCGCGCCGCAGCCGAGGTGCTGGGGCAACCGGTCGGCCGGGTGGTCAGCCGCACCGTGACAGCCGCCGCCCGCCGTGTGCTCTCCCGGCTCCGTGGGGATCGTCCGGCGTCGAGGGCGGACCTACGGGTGAGGCGGTTTCGCATGTCCGGGTCCGCGATCTGGACACGTTGCGTCGGCACTTCCCCGGTCTGGGCCCGGAGGAGATCGCCGATCACTTGGTCACCGGGGCGGTGAGGGGCACCGAGGTCGTCGGAGCAGGCGTAGGTTCCGCCGCGGCGTTGCCCACTCCTCCGGCCATGCCCGTCGAGCTGGCCGCAGGCATCCTCGGGACGGCGTCCGTCGAGTGGAAACTCATCGCCGAACTTCACGAGGTGTACGGTCTGCCTGCGCCTGGAACCGCTCGACAGCGTGCCGCACTGTATCTCGCGGATGGACGGAAGGGCGCGGCCTGAACATTACGACACCACAAGGCTCGCCCAGGCCATCCGTGCCGACCTGCACGCGCGCCAGGTTCCCTGGACCGCGCTGCCCACGCAGGAGCCGGGTGCCGACTCCTGAGCCACCGCCGTTCGGTTCATGGACTCTTTTCCGCCCTGCCGCGCCGACGATCCCACCCGGGGCGTCGGCCATTGCGACTGCCACAGGGGGCGGCTGCAGGCCCTACACGCGGGTCGCGCAGCCACAACGAGCGTCATGGCCCGGTGCAGCGCCGTCACCGAAGCCGTGGGCGAAGCAGCGCCGATGCGAATGCATGACATCCCTGAGGTGGCACTGTGTCAGCTGGGGCAAGGAACCTGCTTGGAAAAAACGACTGGCCCCAACTGTGGACTTTGGGTGAAGATCAGTAGCAGCCCCCTGCTGCGGCCACCCGGCAACACACCCCAAGACAGCAAGCCATTCGGCAGAAACGATTCTACGGGCGCCAACACGCTTGCCCACACAACAACGAGGAGCCTGACATGCACGCACGCCACGCGGCCGCAGCCCTGACCGTCGTGGTCGCAACAGCGGTTGGGGCCACAACCGCCTGCAGCGCCTTCCAGAACCTGTCGACGGCTGAGAAGGTGAACAACGCCTTCAACAAGCTGAACGACGGCCACGAGGCCACCATCGACTTCCAGCTGAAGGCAACCACCGACCAGCTCCTCGCTCTCGACGCCGCGGCCTCCAGCAGCGACTCCAAGATGACCAGAGACCAGGCCAAGCAGATCTCCGGCCTCGGCATCACCGTGTCGATGCGCTCCAAGAAGCCGCTGAAGGACGCCCTCAAGGCCAGCAACACATCAACGGGCAAGCTCGACCCCAGCCTGGACATGGACCTCGCCATCCACAACGGCGCCCACACCAGCCTGGCCGAGTACCGCTCCATCGCGGGCAAGGCCTACATGAAGCTCAACATCGCGGAACTCGCCAAGCTCGGCGGCGACAACAAGAACGCCGCGGAGCTCCAGCAGCTGCAGGCCATGACGGACTCCATCCCGCGGGCACTCGAGCCGATCAGGCGCCTCCTGCAGGGCAACTGGGTCTCCATCGACCCGGCCAAGTTCGCCAAGCTCTCCAAGCAGGCAAGCGGCGACACCAAGCCCAGCCCGATGCCGTCCCTGAACCCCGACCAGCAGCAGAAGATCAGCGACACCCTGTCCAAGATCATCGCTAAGGACGCGACCTTCTCCGACAAGGGCACCAGCGACGGCATCGACACCATCGAGATCAAGGCGAACGCCCGCAAGCTCATAACGGACATCCAGCAGCAGGTCTTCCCCCACCTCAAGGACGTCCCCGGAGTGGGCGGCAAGTTGCCCACCTCAGCACCCACCAGCGTCCCGACCGCCCCGGCGACGGTCACCGTCAAGCTGAACAAGGACGGCGGCACCCTGAACACCATCGCGCTCGACCTGGGTCAGTTCGACACCAGCAGCAAGGGCAACCACTTCCCCCTCGCCATGACGTTCAAGGACACCGCTACCAACATGACCGCGCCCGCCGGCGCAATCGAGTTCGACCCGAACTCCATCGAGGACCTGATGGCCACCTCCCTCGGAGGCTGACCCCAACAGGCCAAACACGAAGGCCCGAGCCGCAGCCGCGGCCCGGGCCTTCTCCTTCGGGGCGGCCTTCACGCGGAAGACCGCGTTCTCGCAGCCCTGGCACGTCCGGCCCTGTGAGTGCCGACAATCCTGTCACCTATGCTGAGCTGGGGCTTCAGGGTCACGATGTGATCACATCGACGGTACTCTTGAGCCTGCTCACGCACGCCTGGGAAGCCTGACGAACCGTCTGGTCTACCGCTTCGGCTGCCTTCTGCTCGGCCGGCTGCGCCTGATGGCCCGCTCCTCCGCGGCCAAGGATGTCGAGCTGCTGATGCTCCGGCGCCAGCTGGCCGTCCTGCACCGCAACCCCAAGCCGGCCTTCACTCGCGGGGACCGCGCGGTACTCGTGGCCCTGCTCCCCCTGCTGACCAGCGGCACCGTTCAGCGCTGAAACTGCTGGTCAACCGCGGACCGTGCTGCGCTGGCACGCGAGACTGGTCGCAAAGAAGTGGACCTACCCGCGCCAGCGCCCAAGTCGTCCGGCCAAGCCCGAGGCACTGCGCGCCCAGTGGTGCGCCTGAAGCGCGAGAACGGCGGATTGGGTATCGCCGCAGTCGACGGTGCGTGATGCGGCAAAAAGTACCGGGCCGCACGCTTCTGACCAACCGCAGGGCCGTGGCCGTCGATCACACCCTGCACTGGTCAACCTGGCGACGACGGCGCCAACACCAGGCCCGCATCAGCCACTACAAACGACGCGGACACAGCCCCTGACCTGGCCATCAGTCACGGCAAGCACCGTTGCAGTACTAGCCGACCAGGCCGCTGTGGCGGGCCCTGAACAGCGCGGCGATGGTCACAGCGTCGCGAGTCCCGCGCGGCGGCTTGGAGCCGGGGGAAGATGCGCAGCGGCTCTACGGAAACTCGAGGAGGAGGCCGGCCTGACCGCACAGTCAACGCGCACCATCGGCGTCCTTCACGCCGATACCGGACTCATCGATACGCCTATGCATGTCTGCCTCGCCGTAGTGCAGCCAGCCGGCAGCACACGGGCCGCCCCGAAGTAACCGAGTGTGCAGCCGCCACAGCCAGGGACCGCCGTCCGACCGGCACGAGACATGAGAGGGGGCAGGCGACCGTTCCGTACCCTGCCCGGGCCACCGGCCCACGGGTGCTCCCTCGGGATGTGTGGTTTCAGCAGGTCAGGGAACTGATCTTGACACTGGCAGGTGCTGCGGAGTCGAGTGTCCTGAGTGGTGGACGGCGAAAGGTCGTTGCGGAGAGCTGAGGGGGGTCATGGGCAGCGTCGAATGGGTTGAGAGCGCGGCGTGCCGTAACGGGGACCCGGAGGAGTTGTTTACGCAAGGCGTCCAGCAGAACCAGGCGAAGGCGGTATGCACCGGGTGCTTGGTGCGCACCGAGTGCCTGGCCGAAGCGCTCGACAACCGGATCGAGTTCGGCGTGTGGGGCGGCATGACGGAGAGAGAGCGACGTGCGCTGCTGCGCCGCAGGCCGCATGTCGTCTCCTGGCGGGCGGTGCTGGAGGAAGCCCGCCGCGCACGACGATCTTCATGAGACGAACCGCACTCCTGGGCACTGACAACGAGTCCGATCCGGATCGCAGTTGGCAGTGCGCGGCACCACTGAGTCCGTGCAATCACCGCCTGGTCGGCCGTGGGGCAGGACCCGCAGTGAGACGGCGCCGCTGCGCGACGCCGTGGTTGAGGAGGCGATTCCTCCAGGGCCTGCAGGCACGGGGTTCCTCGCCAGAAACCGGCTGAAAGGGCAACGAGGGTCCCGGCGACGCCATCCTGCTGCTCGCCCGCATCCGGGCACTCCCCGCCGATCACGTCGCCACCTGGCCTTTGGACCAGGACCCCGCGGCTGCGGCCACGGCGCGCACCCACGTTCGTGCTCAGCTCACCGACTGGGGGTGGACGAGGAGACGGTGTACGCGACCGAGCTCATCGTGAGCGAGTTGGTCGCCAACGGCGTCCGCTACGGCAGGGCGCCCCTTCGCCTGCGTCTGATCAAAGACCGCGCCCTGACCTGCGAGGTTCATGACGCCAGCCCCGTCACGCCCCGCCTGCGCCATGCGCGGACCATCGACGAGGGCGGACGAGGTCTGTTCATCGTCGCCCAGCTCGCCGAGAACTGGGGCACGCGGTACACACCCGAGGGCAAGACGGTCTGGGCGGAACAGGCACTCCCGTCGGTCACGCCGCAGCCCTGGTGAGAGGGTCACGCAGTCGGCCACGGCGCCAAGTGTCATCGAGCTCCTTCCGGTGCGACGAGACACCGACGGCAGGAACCGGATCAGCGGTGGCCTCTCGCGCGGTCTCCTCCTCGACGGCATCAAGGCGTCGTCGGGCGCTTGCGGTAGTCACCGGGAGGCATCCCGAGGACCCTTTTGAAGGCGACGCTGAGGGCACTCTCGGATCCGTAACCCACGGAGCGGGCGATGGAGGCGAGTGTTCCACCGCCTTCCCGCAGCTGCTGGGCCGCGAGCTCGATGCGCCACCGCGTGAGGTATTCCAGTGGCCCCTGGCCAACCGTGTCCTTGAAGCGAGCGGCCAGGGTGGACCGGGACACCCCGGCGGCGCGCGCCAGTTCGGCCACGGTCCACGAGTGCGCCGGATCGCGGTGCAGGGAGGCCAGCGCGGGGGCGACCACGGGATCTCCGAGGCCGGCCAACCACCCCGACACCGCATGCGGCTCACGCGCGAGATGCAGACGCAGCACATGGACGAGCATGACGACGGCGAGATGCTCCGCCACCAGAGTGGAACCCATCTGCCGGCGCATCAGTTCCTGGTCGATCGCGGTGAGCGCCCACTGCACCGTCTCCGCATGCCGGGTGCCGGCCGGAACATGGATGACGGGGGGAAGCCTGTCCAGCAGCAGTTCGTGGGCACGGGTCCCGAAGGAGAAGCGACCCCCGACGAGGAAGACCTCGTCGCCCTGGGCCACCCTTGCGATGCCGTCCTCGGCCCGGGCGAACAGGGGGCCGGCGGCAACAGGGACGGCCTCCGGATCGCTGCGGAGCGTGAAGGGTCGCTGACGTGCGAGAAGGTAACAGTCACCTTCCGCCAGCCCGATCGGCTCGTCGACCCCGTCGACTTCCAGCAGGCAGGAGCCGCGTCGTACGGCATTGAACTTCACGCCCTGGGGGGCGTCGAACCGAACGGCCCATCGTCCTCCCGCCGCCAGGCTCACGGACAGATGACTGCGTGTCTCCAGCAGGGTCAGCACATCTTCAAGAGGATCCACGCCCACTCCCTTGGTTGGACTACTGCTAAAGAATCTAGGACGATCGCTTATAGGACGTCCAAGCCGGTCGTCGTAGCGTGGCCGCATGACGACGAACGCCCCGGCCGACAGGCCCTCGCAGAACGACTTCGCCCTCCTGACCACGCCCTTCTCCGCCCACGCACGTGCACAGGAGGTGATCGACGGTGTCGATCTCACCGGCCGACGTGCCGTGGTCACCGGCGGCGGCTCGGGCATCGGCGCCGAGACCGTCCGGGCCCTGGCCGTCGCCGGTGCGGAGGTCGTGATCGCCACGCGCCGCCCGGAGTCCGCAGAACCGCTCGTCCGGGAGCTCACCGCCGTCCGCCGCGCGGGCCGGGTACGCGCGGCGGCACTCGATCTGTCCGATCCGACCTCGGTCGACGCCTTCGTACGGGCATGGAGCGGGCCTCTCGACATCCTGGTGGCCAATGCCGGGATCATGGCCCTTCCCGCGCGTGTGCTCACCCCGGGCGGCTGGGAGATGCAGCTTGCCACCAATTACCTCGGCCACTTCGCACTGGCCACCGGTCTGCACGCGGCTCTGCGGGACGCCGGCTCCGCCCGCATCGTGGTCGTCAGCTCCGGTGCCCACCGGGGCGTGCCCTTCGACTTCGAGGATCCTCACTTCGAGCGGCGGCCGTACGACCCCTGGGCCGCCTACGGGCAGTCCAAGTCCGCCGACATCCTGTTCACGGTGGGCGCCCGCCGCTGGGCGGCCGACGGAATCACGGCCAACGCGCTCAACCCCGGCTACATCCTCACCCGCCTGCAGCGGCACCTCGACGACGACACCATGCGCGCGTTCGGTGTGATGGACGGCGAGGGGAATGTCAGGCCGCTGCCGTATTACAAGAGTCCCGACCAGGGGGCCGCCACCTCCGTCCTGCTGGCCGCCTCGCCTCTCCTGGAGGGCGTCACCGGCCGCTATTTCGAGGACAACCAGGAGGCGCGCGTCGTCCAGGGCGACGAGGATCAGCCTGGGGGCGTGGCCGCCCACGCGCTCGACCCGAAGGCAGCCGACCGGCTCTGGGAGTACGGCACCGCCGTCCTCCGCTCTGCTTGATCGGCCGTCGACTGAGAGTGCCGCGCCGCCATCCCCACCGGCCGCAGCGGAGGCCGTCGCGCTCGTCTCCGAGCCGTATGCGGAGGGGTGGACCACTTCGAGGCGGGGGGCGGCGCAGCCCGATCGCGGCGTCGGCCGTGGCGGCGCGTCAGGCGCGGCTGGGTGCCGGTTCCGGCTCGGAGAGAGTCGCTGCCGCGCGGCGGGGGAGCAGCAGCGGGGTCGCCAGCAGGAGCACGCCGGCCAGGCCGATGGCCGTCCGCGGGCCGAGCAGACCGCCCAGCACGCCCCAGACGGCCGTCAGGAGTGCGGTCGAGGCCTTGGTCGTCACCGTCCAGGCGGACAGCGTGCGGGTGATCCGGTCAGGCGCGGTGCGCTCGAGACGGTAGGTGGCGTAGACGGGGTTGAAGACGCCGCAGCAGAAGATGAGCCCGAGTTCGACGCCCATCACCAGCAGCAGCCCTCCGGTGCCCGGCCGCAGGAAGGCCAGGCCGACGGGCCAGAGGGCGCGCAGCGAACCGACCACGACCAGGACCCGGTGCTGACCGAACCGGGTGACGAGCGGTCGGGCCAGCCGCGAACCGAGCAGTCCGCCGATCGAGGGCGCGGCGAAGGCGAGGCCGTACTCCCACGGTGCGTACCCGAGTCGGCCGAGCATCAGGACGGCCAGCAGTGGCTCGGCGGCCATCACCAGGCCGTTGAACAAGGCGGTGTTGAAGAACAGCGGACGCAGCGTCGCGTCGGCGAGGATGTACCGCCAGCCGTCGAGCAGGTCCCCGGCCCGCATGCGCGCGGCCTCCCGGCGCTCGGGCCGGGGCTCGTGCCCGCCGATCGCGCGGATGCCCAGGGCCGAGAGCAGGTAGCTGACCGCGTCGGCCACCACCGTCGCCACCGGACCGAGAAGTCCGATCGCTGCGCCGCCCAGCGGCGGTCCGATGATCGTGGTCGTCCAGGCCGTGGACTCGAACCGCGCGTTGGCGACGAGCAGGTCCTCGGCCGGCAGCAGCGTCTTCAGATACGCGCCGGAGGCGGCGCGGAAGGTGATGTCGGCCGCCGCCACGACGACCGAGACCAGCAGGAGCTGAAGGAAGGTGAGCACGCCGAGCGCGAACGCGGTGGGAATCGTCAGCAGCGCCGCGAACCGCGCCAGGTCCATCGCGATCAGCACCGGCCGCTTGCGCCGGAACTCCACCCACGGGCCGAGCGGCACCGCCACGGCCGCCCCCACCGCAGCGCCCACGGAGGAGAGCGCGGCGACCTCGGCCGGTCCGGCGTGCAGCACCTGGATAGCGATCAGCGGGAACGCGCCGAAAGCGAGCCACGTGCCGAGCGCGCTGGTCCCGTAGGCTCCCCAGAGCCACCCGAACCGCCGCCCGAGCCGATGTCCGAGCAGATGTCCCAGCCGGTGCCCGCTCCTCATGCCTGACGCCCCTCGCCACTCACCCGCACAACCGATCCGTGATCGGAAGCATCAAAGCGAGCACCATGTCCAGGGGGCAAACAACTACACAGCCGCCGGCCACAACCAACCGTTGTGTCTATAGGGTATCGGCATGGATCTCGACGCCGTCCGGACCTTCGTCGCCGCCGCCGACGCGGGGCAGTTCGCGGAGGCCGCAGCCGAGCTGGCGGTCACCCAGCAGGCCGTCTCCAAGCGCATCGCCGCGCTGGAGCGAAACCTCGGCGTGCGGCTGTTCACCCGCACCGCCCGCGGCGCGGAGCTCACCATCGACGGGCAGGCGTTCCTGCCCCACGCGCGTGAACTGCTGCGTGTGGCCGAGCGCGCGGTCGCGTCCGTGGGCACCGGCCGCCGTCCGCTGCGCGTCGACGTGATCGCCTCGCGCGTCGCGCCGTCGGGCCTGATGCGCGGCTTCCACCGCGCACACCCCGAGGTCGACCTCGACGTGGTGATGCTGTTCGACATCGAATCGGCCGTCGCCGCCATCCGGTCCGGCGCGATCGACGCATCCTTCCGCGCCGTGGCCATGCCCGGCCAGCCCCTTCCCGAGGACATCGAGTCCGTCCGGGTGCTCGACGAACCACTCCAGCTCCTCACCGGCCCCGCCCACGCGCTGGCGGGCGCCCGATCGGTGACCGTCGCCCAGCTCGCCGGGCACCGGATCTGGATGCCCGGCATCGTCCCCGGCACCGAGTGGGCCGCCTACTACGACGACCTCGTCGCCGAGTACGGCCTCACCATCGAGGCGACCGGCCCCAACTTCGGCTCCGACGCGCTCCTCGACACCGTCGCCGACACCCCGGCCCTGGCCACCTTCATGGGCGAGCACACTCGCCTCGTCTGGCCCGCCGGCCACGGCCTGCGCCGCATCCCGGTGACCGACCCGACACCCGTCTACCCGCACTCCATCCTCTGGCACCGCGACAACTCCCACCCGGGACTGACCACCCTCCGTTCCCACCTGGCCGCCACGACGGCCGGCCACGACGCCGCCGGGACCTGGACCCCGGGCTGGGTGCTTCCGCGCTGAAGCCGCCACGTCCTCGATCACCGTGGCCCGATCGAACGACGGTGACTCGGGGGCGTGGCCATGGTCGGGGAGCAGCCTGCCGAGTGGGATCGCCCTGCCGGCCGCTCATGGTGTCGTCCACGTGGTGCGGCGCTATCGGGCCGCGATCGCATCGAGCCAGTCGTCGACGGTGACGACGTCCGCCCACTGCGGGAACAGCTTCTCGGTGAGCACCCGGTGCACCTCTGGGTCGAGGTCCAGGCAGGCGTCGGGGAGGACGGTGAGGCCGAAGTCGAGGTCGTTGGCATGGCACAGGGTGTGCAGCACCACAGCGCTGGTGGCGATGCCGGTGAGCACGAGGCTGTCGATGCCGCGTGCCCTCAGCACCACGTCGAGATCGCTGCCCGAGAACGCGCTCGCCCGTCTCTTGGTGACCACCACGTCGTCCGGCCGGGGCGCGATCTCGGGGTGGATCTCAGTGCCTGTGTCGCCCTCGACGTGGAGGCCGGCCCGCGCGATGGCGGTGAGAGCCCTGTTGCGCGTCCCGACTTCCGGGAAGCCGGGACGTAACGCGATGACCACGTAGATCACGGGGATGTCGGCCGCTCGGGCGCCGTCGATCGCCCTGCGCAGGCGTGGCAGGTATCCGGAGCCGTCGTCGGCGATCTCCACGATGGCCCGTTGGACGTCCATCACGAGGAGGGCTTTGCTCATGCTGTCTCCAGGAACGAGGTCAGTTCGGCGTTGAAGCGTGCAGGATTCTCCATGTTCGGGTAGTGCGCGGAGTCCGGCACGGTGGTGGTGCGTCCGTCGGGGACGAGCTCGGTCAGGCGGTCGGCCATGGCCAGGTGGTCCGGGGCGTCCAAGGCGCCGTTGACGGCGCACACGGGGACGGGGATGCCGGCGGCGCGCTCCCAGGTGGCCGCGACGGGCACTCGATGGTCCGGCTCGCCGGGTGCGTGCTTGCCGAGGGTGCCGAGTGCCATCTCCCGCACCCAGCTCACGACATCGGGATCGACGTCGGCCAGGTCGCGGTGCGGGCCGGCGGTGAACCGCTGGAACGCGTCGGCCCAGCCGGCCACGTCACCCGCAGCCAGGGCCTGCCCCTGGGCGGCGAACACGTCCAGCGCCCACGGGTCCTCGAAGACGGGCTCGCTGGTGCCGACACCGCTGACGACGACCGCGCGGACCAGTTCCGGGTGTTCCAGCACGCAGTCGACGGAGGTGGCCCCGCCCATCGACACGCCGACCAGCACGGCCGGTGCGGCGTCCAGGCCCCGCAGCAGCGCGGCGACGTCGTCAGCGGGCCGGAAGGGGCCGGTCGCGTTGTCCGAGGCACCGTGTCCGCGGGCGTCGAATGCGATGACCCGGTGGCTCGGGGCGAAGGTCCGGAGCTGGTGCTGCCACATGCGGTGATCGAGGAAGCCGCCGTGCAGGAACACCAAGGGCGGTCCGGCCCCGACCTCACGGTAGGCGAGGCGGCCGCCGGCGGTCTCCAGGGAACGGATCGGGACGGATGCGAGATCGGCACTCATGGCAACCAAGGTGTCATCTCTCTCGCGACTTGACAACCAAGGTGTCATGATGACGGGATGACGGACGAACGCACCGCGGCCCTCGCCGCGGCCTCCCCGGACGAGGTGGCCGAACGCCTCACGGAGGTCTTCGGCCTGGTCGGCCCCCTCTACCGGCGGGTCCAACGCAAGGTGGAGCAGCAAGTACCGGCCGAGGGTCTGTCGGTCGGGGTGCGCGCCGTACTCGATCTGCTGCGGGTCCAGGGCCCGATGACGGTGCCACAGATGGGGCGGGCTCAGGCGCTCAGCCGGCAGTTCGTGCAGCGCATGGTGAACGACGCCGCCCGGCACGGCATGGTGGAGATCCTCGCCAACCCGGCACACCGCCGATCGTCGCTCATCCGGCTCACCGATGAGGGCCGGGCCGCGATCAGTGCGGTACGGGCCCGTGAGCACGCACTGCTGCGTCAGGTCGACGGCGATCTGACCATCGCCGACATCGACGCCTGCATCCGCGTCCTCGGCGCGATGCACGCGCTGTTCGATGACGTGGACGTGGACTGAGCGACTGTAGGTGTCGGAAGTGGGGTCAGCCTGGGGCGCCGCCGAAGCTGATCTCGTTGCCATCCGCGTCTCGGTAGGTCACCTTGGTCACGCCACCGTCGTACGTCTCGCGCTTCGTGGGCTCGATGCCCCGCCGACCGGCCTCGGCGACTCGGGTGTCGAGGTCGTCGACGAACGACAGCACCAGGGCGTTTCCCGCCCGTTCCGGGTCCTCCACGATGTAGATGTAGCGATGCTCGGCGACCTCCCAGACCGCCTCGATGTCGTTGGGCAGAAACGACGGCTGCCCGCCGAAGAACCGTTCGTACCAGGGCAGCGCCACGGTGTAGTCGGTGACGGGGATGCCGGCGAAGAGGTCCAGAGCCATGCCGTCCTCCATGTGGAGTCGATGTGTGGTCCGTACTGACTTCGGCGGCGTCGAGAAGTCATCGGTTGTCCACCTCCCATGACCTGCCCGGGCGACGCCACCCTGCACCGCTGTAGGTGAGGTCGGCCTCAGCCCAATCGGTCACGTCGCGCGCACCGCGCGGACGACGGGCCGGGGGCTGGCGGGCGGAGAGCGGCGCAGGTCTGACAGGCCTCAACGACCTGAGGCCGCCCCGGCATCCGCGATCACGCCAGTGCCGCCCGGAGCGCAGGACGCCACCGGGAGGGACGCTGACCATGCACGGGCGGGACATGGCAGACTGCCAACATCCGTGTAGCAGCCAGTACTTACCGCCCGCTTACTTGCGTCCCGGGCATTATGGCCGAAATCTGCTCCCGCCGACTCGGCGCTGCTACTCAGAAGTGAGATCATGGCTGACACCCCTGCCGGCAAGGATCAGTCGAGCCACGTGAAGGATTCGAAACCTCCGACGTACGGGCAGCAGTACCTGAACTCCGGACGCTCCCAGTCGAGCCGCCAAGGCCCGACGGGTAACTCCAGACTGCGGCCTACGGTGCGGATAAGGCTGACGCTGCTGTATGGGGGCATGTTTCTGGTCGCCGGCGCGGCGCTGATTTCGATCATTTATCATCAGATAGCGCAGGGCCTGGAGAGCAGTGCCGAAGCCGCGAAGATATCCGCGGCCCAAGACGTTACTCTGTACAGCGAGGCATGCCCGGCCATCAGCCAGGCCCGCGATTTCAGTGAACTCAACGCCATTGTACGTGAGTGCTTGAACGGACAGCATGCTGCTGCGCTTGAATCACTGCAACGAAAATCACTGTTGTGCCTGCTGTCCCTGACGGTGCTCGCGTTTGCTATCGGTTATGTCTTGGCCGGCCGAGTACTGCACCCCCTTGGCCGCATCACTAATACTCCAGCTGTAGATCGTGA
>NZ_MUBM01000087.1 GCF_002154505.1 Streptomyces carpinensis
AGGCCGTAGGCGCCGGAGGAGGCGTTGACGGCCTGGTAGTTCCAGCTGGACTCGTGGTTCACGATGTTGCTGAAGCACTGGAACTGGCCGCTGGGCACGATCTGACGCGCCATCGCCTGTATCTGCGCCACCGTGTAGGAGCTCTGGATGGGGAAGCTGGAGGAGTCGCGGGCCGCGCTGCGACTCGCCGCCTTCGCGGCCTCTTCCCGCTTCTTGGCGTCCGCGGCCGCCTTGGCGGCCTTCTCGGCCTCGGCCTTCTTGGCGAACGCGGTCTCGGCGGCCGCCTTGCGCGCCGCCTCCTCGGCGTCCTTCTTGGCGCTCGTGTCCGCGGCGATGGCCTGTGCGTCGGCCTGCTGCGCGAGGGAGGCGGTCTGCACCTGGGCCTGCTGGCCCGCAGGTATGTCGGCGAGCAGCGTCGCGTCGGCTGCCGTCGCTTCGGCGTCGTTGTTCTGCGCGGTGCTGCCCGAGGCAACGCCGACGACGCTTCCGACAGCGGTGACCGCGGTGGCCGAGGCCACTGCGAGTCCCCGGACCGAAATCCGGCTCACACGGTTTCCTTCCAGCATCGCCCGCTTCGGTGACCCTGGCGGACGCAATCGTGCCCCTGGCACTGGCCTCCCAACTGCGGGGTCACGGGAGGCGCGGGCCCGGTGGGCAACTCCCGTCACGGGAGCGCCGCGTGGTGCTCGGGCGGCATACGACGACGCTATGGAGTTGAGGTGGTGCTCAGGTGGTGCTGTACCGCTGGGGGTACAGGTGTGTCGTATGCGGGGCCTGACAGGAGTGAGACTCTAGCCGTAACCGAACACCGCAAAGCAATTCTGTGTTGCGTGTGAAAGCTCACATCCCGTTTGGCCCACGGTTTTTCATGAAAGTCCCGCACATGCCGACGCCGCCCGGCTAGGCTCTCGGCCTTTGTCGGGCGGCGCCAACTTTCGCACATCCGTCCCAATATGGGACAACAGTGCGAACAAGGTCAATGGATCAGATGTGTCCGTCCTCCAGCATTTCGGTCACCAGTGCGGCGATCTGGGACCTCTCGGACCGGGTCAGCGTCACGTGCGCGAAGAGCGGATGGCCCTTCAGTTTCTCCACCACGGCGACCACCCCGTCATAGCGGCCGACACGCAGATTGTCCCGTTGTGCCACGTCATGGGTGAGAACCACCCGCGAGTTGGCGCCGATCCGGGACAGCACGGTCAGCAGGACGTTCCGCTCCAGCGACTGGGCCTCGTCCACGATGACGAACGCGTCGTGCAGCGACCGGCCGCGGATGTGGGTGAGCGGCAGTACCTCCAGCATCCCGCGCGCGGTGACCTCCTCGATGACCTCGCGGGAGGTGACCGCCGACAGCGTGTCGAAGACCGCCTGCGCCCAGGGACTCATCTTCTCCGCCTCGGTGCCGGGCAGGTAGCCGAGCTCCTGCCCGCCGACCGCGTACAGCGGGCGGAAGACCATCACCTTCTGGTGCTGACGGCGCTCCAGCACCGCCTCCAGGCCCGCGCACAGCGCCAGCGCCGACTTGCCGGTGCCGGCCCGGCCGCCCATCGACACGATCCCGACGTCCGGGTCGAGCAGCAGGTCGAGCGCGATGCGCTGCTCGGCGCTGCGGCCCTTGATGCCGAACGCCTCCCGGTCGCCGCGCACCAGCCGGACGTTGCCCTCGGCCGTCACCCGGCCCAGGGCCTTGCCACGCTCCGACTGGATCGTCAGGCCCGTGTGCACGGGCAGTTCGGCGGCCTCGGGAACGTAGATGTGGCCCTCCTCGAAGAGGATGTCCACCTGTTCGCCCGGAAGGGTGAGTTCGGACATCCCGGTCCAGCCGGAGGCGTCCGTGATGGCGAGTTCGGCCCGGTACTCCTCGGCGAGGAGCCCCACGGAGGACGCCTTGATCCGCAGCGGCAGGTCCTTCGAGACGACCGTGACGTCGTACCCCTCGGCCTGCAGATTGCGGGCGACCGCGAGGATGCGGGAGTCGTTGTCCCCCAGGCGGTAGCCGGTGGGCAGCACGCTGGGGTCCGAGTGGTTGAGCTCGACCCGGACCGTTCCGCCGAGGTCCCCGATCGGGATGGGGGCGTCGAGGCGGCCGTGCCGGACCCGGTAGTCGTCGAGCAGGCGCAGGGCCTGCCGGGCGAAGTAGCCGAGTTCGGGATGGTGCCGCTTGGCCTCCAGTTCCGTGACCACGACGATGGGGAGCACGACTTCGTGCTCGTCGAAGCGGGTCAGGGCGTTCGGGTCCGCCAGCAGGACGCTGGTGTCGAGAACGTAGGTGCGCCGATCTGGCTTGTGGCGCTTTGTGCTGGTCACCACGGAAGGACGTACCCCCTCGGATGAGGTCGGGGAGCGACGATGCGGATGCCGGGCCGGGAGGGCGGGGGCATAGGGGCCGGTCGCCGGCCCACGCACTCGGCGGGCCGGGAACCGGCCCCCCTCGTCTTCGTCCGCGCTGTGACCGCACGGTCGGGCTCGTGCAAAGGGCCTCCCGGGCGGACGGCCCTGAGCCGCCCGCTGAGATACGACACCCGTGGTTCGGGTGTCGACCTGTCTGGCTTATGCCCTCGAACATGCGCCACCATGCAAATACACGGAGCGGCACACGGATGAACTCCTCGTGAAGACACGTACGCCGCCGACACCCGCAGCGGGTACGCCCCCTATGACCCTTGTGGGCGCCGGCCGTCCCTCAGCCGCCGTAACGGCGGTGGCGGGCCGCGTAGTCGCGCAGAGCGCGCAGGAAGTCGACCTTGCGGAAGGCCGGCCAGAAGACCTCGCAGAAGTAGTACTCCGAGTGCGCGGTCTGCCAGAGCATGAACCCGGACAGCCGCTGCTCCCCGCTGGTGCGGATCACCAGGTCGGGGTCGGGCTGGGCCTTGGTGTACAGGTGCCGGCCGATCATGTCGACGTTCACGGCCTCGGCGAGGTCCTCCATGGAGACGCCCCTGTCGTGGGCGTCGTGGAGCATGGAGCGCACCGCGTCGGCGATCTCCTGGCGGCCGCCGTAGCCGATGGCGACGTTGACCAGTATTCCGCCGACGTCGGCGGTGGCCTCCTCGGCCTCCTTCAGGGTGGCCTGCATGCCCGGCGGGAGCAGGTCCCTCGTGCCGACGTGGTGCACGCGCCAGCGGCCGTCGGCGGCCAGCGAGCGGACGACGTCCTCGATGATGCCGAGGAGGGGGACGAGCTCCTCCTGGGGCCGGTCGAAGTTGTCCGTGGACAGCAGCCAGAGGGTGACGACCTCGACGTCCGTCTCGGAGCACCAGCCGAGGAACTCCTCGATCTTGTCCGCGCCGGCCCGGTGACCCTGGGCGGTGGTGGAACCCGCGGCCTTCGCCCAGCGCCGGTTGCCGTCCATGATGACGCCGATGTGCTTGGGCACCTGAGCGTGGTCCAGGTGGCCTTCCACCCGGCGCGCGTACAGCCTGACCAGCAGGCCGCGCAGCTTGTCGCGCAGGTTCACGTGTTCGTCAGCCCCTCCGTATGGATCGGACAGGCGCGCGGCCGGGGCGTTCTCCTGTCCGTGCGGCGGCCTGGTCCGTATGGCGGTCCCCGGGGGCGAAGCCTACCCCCGGCACGACCAGGGTCCCCCAATGGGTTGTCATGCGCGCCCCGAAGCAGCGTCCGGTTCCCACTTGTGGCAGACCCGTGGCAGAACGCGGACCGGGGGTGCGCTCCGATCCGCCCCGATCCGCGCCCGGCCGGTGCTCGGACCGCGGCCTGCCCGCGCTCGGCACGCGGCTGATCCGTGACTGGTCCGTCCGGGTCACGCACCGGGACCTGTATCAAACAGAGCCCCCGCCGCTCGTAAAAGAAGACGGGCCGGTCCGTGGGGGGGAGACGGACCGGCCCGAGGGGGGGTTTCCACCATAACCCTTCGTAAGTGATGCTGCGTCCCCCGGCGCGCCACAACTACTCTCCGAAATCGACCGGCGACGCCACGGAAGTGGTGGAAGCGGCTGTTCCGCACCAGATCATGGCCGGATCACAGCGAATTCACAGGGAGAACGGCCGGGATACGGCGAGATCCGGAGGGTTTGCGCCATCTGGGGACCCCTCGGCGAGCTGTTCCGGATCCCTCCCACGGGCGACCCGGTCGCGAACGCCCGCTTGACGCCGAAGGCGGTCCAACCTCGGCCGCCCCAGGGACGCCGAGTCGCCGTCATCAGCGGGCACGGCGTCGCGCAGCCCCCTCCACTGCGCGATGCCACCCGCGCAGCTTTGCTCACGCGAATTACATTGGTCTGAACTTACTGGAGCCGTAGTGGTGGCGGGAGGGGCAGGCGGTAACAATGTGGAAACTGCGAAGCGCCCGGCCCGGACAGACCGGGCGAAATCCCCGGCCCGACCCGGTGAAGCCGGCCGGGCGGCCGGGCTCCGGCCGTCAGCCCGGCCTGCGGGCCTCGACGAGATGGCGCGTGCTGTGCGCCACGAACGGGCCCTGGGCCCGGATCCGCTCGTGCAGTTCCCGGAGCCTGGACTCGTACGCCTCGACCGTGAAGCCGGGGACCATCCAGACCACCTTGCGCAGGAAGTGCACGACGGCCCCGATGTCGTGGAACTCCACGCGCAGCCGCTCGGCGCGCAGGTCGACCATCTCCAGGCCGGCGGCCTCCGCGTCCGCCCGCTCGCGGTCGGGGTGCCGGGCACTGCGCGACTCCTCGGCCAGCGGCCCCAGGAAGTACTCGACGAGCTCGAAGACGCTGGCGGGCCCGACGTGCTGGGCGAAGTAGGTACCGCCGGGTCCGAGGACGCGGGCGATCTCCTCCCAGTGCGGGCGGACGGGATGCCGGCTGACGACCAGGTCGAAGGCGCCGTCCGCGAACGGCAGCGGCGCATCCTCGGCCGAGGCCACGACCACGACACCGTGCGGACCGAGCAGCTCGGTGGCCTTCGCCACGTTGGGCGGCCACCCCTCGGTGGCGGCGAGCAGCACGGGACGGCGCGGGGCCCGGCCGAGGGCGAAGTCGAGGACCTCCCCTCCCCCGGTCTGCACGTCCAGCACGGCGTGCGCGCCGGCCAGCCGGCCGGCCGTCGAGACGGCGTACCCCCAGGAGGGCCGCTCCTCGGTGGCCCGCCCCTCGAACCACGAGAAGTCCCACCCTTCGGTGGGCACGGCGGCCCCTTCGGCCACGAGGTCCTCGAAGGTCGCGGAGGAACGGCGCCACGGGTCTGTCATGCGGGTGATCGTTCCAGTTCGGACCCTTCGGCGCCGCTCATTTTCGGGCCGCCGATCACGACCGCCGGTCACGGCACCAGCGGCCGCACCTCCTGGGCGGTGAAGCGGATGAACCCCTCGGGGTCCGGCTCGTCGGCCGTGGGCTGGAGGATCACCGAGTCGGCGCCCGCGTCCACCAGGGCCTGGACGGCCTTGGCCACGGCCGGGGCGTCCCCTGCCACGCCCAGGTCGGGAATGGCGGACCGGCCCTCGGCGGTCAGTTCGGCGCGCAGCCGGGCCTCGGCGTCGGGCCCGGTGGCGGTGAGGAGGTAGACGACGACGGGGTGCGCACCGGTGCGGCCGGCCGCCCGCCGTCCCTCGTCGATGAGCCGACGAGCGCGGCGAACGCCGGCCGGGGGCGTGGCCGCGTCCAGGATCGTGCCGTCGGCCGCCTCACCGGTCAGGCGCAGCGTGCGCGGTCCGGTGGCGCCCGCGAAGACCGGGACGGCGCTCTCCGCCGGCGGCGGCCAGTCCAGGGCGACGTCGTCCAGCCGGACATAGCGGCCGCCCTGTGTCGTGAGCCGCTCTCCGCGCAGCAGGGCGCGCAGGGCGTCCAGATGTTCGCGCAGCAGGGTCGTCGGGGACTCGGCCCGCGCGCCGACCTGCTCCATCCAGTCCTGCACGCCGTGCCCGACGCCGAGGGTCGCGCGGCCCGGGAAGAGCCGGTGCAGCGTGGCGGCCTCCATGGCGGTGAGGGCCACGTTGCGCAGGGGCACGGGCAGCAGGCCCACTCCGACGCGGACCCGCTCGGTCCAGGCGAGGGCGGCCGCCGCCGTGGAGATCCCGCCCTCCAGGAAGCAGTCCTCCCACAGCCACAGTTCCTCGAGGCCCACGTCGTCGGCGAGGCGGGCGATCGAACGCAGTCGCTCGGGGGGCAGTTGGGGCCGGAAGACGGCACCGAGTCCAGTCATGACGACTTCCTCCCCACCGGCCCCGCTCCCTACTCGCAGCACTCCTGACGCGACTTCCCGCACCGGGCGCTCACGCCACCGCGAACGCGCCCAGCAGCAGACCCGTGAACGCCCCGCCGATCATGAACGGCCCCAGCGGCATCGCGGACCTGCGCCCCGCCCGGCGCAGCACGACCAGTCCCAGCCCGTAGCAGGCGCCGTAGAGCAGCCCGGCGAAGCCGCCCACGACCAGGACGGGCCAGCCGTACCAGCCGAGGACCGCCCCGAGCGCCAGCGCCAGCTTGACGTCGCCGAAGCCCATGCCGGACGGGTTGACGAGGAAGAGGACGAAGTACGCGGCGCCCAGGGCGAGTCCGCCGAGCAGCGCCGTCGGCCACGAACCCGCGGCGGCGGGCAGCAACGCGGCCACGCCCAGCAGTACGGCGGCCGCGGCGGCGAGCGGGAGCGTCAGCACGTCCGGCAGCCGGTGCACCCGGTGGTCGACGAGCGCGAGCAGCACACCGATGGGCGCGGCGAGCAGCCAGACCACGACCTCCGGCCGGGGCCCGGTCGCGGCGGCGAGCACGGCGCACACGACGGCGGTGAGCGCGCCGACGACCGGCGTGCTCGGCCCGTACGTCCCACAGCCCGCGGCGGTGCAACGCGCCCGTCCCGCCCAGCCGCCGAACGCCCCCGTGATCGGATGCCCGTCCGGGCACTCACCGCGCCACGGCTCCCCGGCGTCGACCGAGAACCGGTGAGCGGCGCGGGGCACCAGCAGCCCGGCGCCCGCGCCCCACAGGGCGGCGAGGACGATCAGAAGTACGCGCACGCGGGGACCCTAGCCCCGGCCCGCCGGGCGCGGCATGGGCCCGTGGACCCATGTGGGGCCCACCGCCGTACCGATACGGTCGGTCGACGACGCGACACGGCGACCGGGGAGGCGGCCGGGGATGGGACGACGCTGGCGGGACGGGCGGGGCGAACTGGTCGTGCACGGCGCCGGCCACAACGGTGCGGCGCCGGTGACGGTCCCGC
>NZ_MUBM01000088.1 GCF_002154505.1 Streptomyces carpinensis
GACAGCTCGGAAACCCCCCCCCGGCCGCCGACTCACCGGCTTCTGACCGCCCCGAGACAGCCCGCCCCGCACAACCGAGAGAGGAAGAGACCATGAAGGAGTTCCTGGTCGAGATCACCACGACCGTGCCCGAGGGCACCGACTCCGCGGAGGTCAGCCGCCGCCGCGCCGAAGAGGCCGCACGGGCCGAGGAACTCGCCGCAGCCGGTCACCTGGTCCGGTTGTGGCGCCCTGTGGGCGAGCTCCGCAGCATCGGTGTGTGGCGCGCCGACAGCGAGGCGGACCTGCACGAGAAGGTCCTCGGAACGCTGCCTCTGTGGCCGTGGATGACCGGGGTGGTCACCGCCCTGGAGCCGCATCCCAACGACCCGGGCTCGACCGGCGGCAGAACCCTGGTGAGCAGCACGACAGCGCAGGAGGCGATCCTGCGTGGCGTCATGGACAGATGGAAGTCCGCCGTGGATGCGCACGAACCGCAGCGGGTCGCCTCCTGCTTCACCGAGGACGCCGTCTTCCAGGGACTACGCCCCTACACCGTCGGCCGTCAGGGTGTCGCCGAGTACTACGACTCCCAGCCCCTCGGGTTGACGGCGGACTACGAGGTGCTGCAGACACGGCAGTTGGCCGAGGACGTCCTGCTCGGCTACCTGGGTGTCGACTTCTCGTTCACCGACCGGCCGACCCTCGAGGTGACTCTCAGCGTGGTCCTCAGGCGCGTCGCCGACCAGTGGCGCATCGCCCACTATCAGGTGTCCCGGCTCGGCTGATCGCGAGCCGAGTTCGCCCCGGGCCGAGTCGCCCACAACCTCCGGTAAAAGCGGCGAGTGCCGGAAGTTCCCACGTCCAGAGGCTTCTGGTTGGCGCCCCGATTGATCACCACGGACGATGGTGATCAAGGCGCGGCGGCAGATCTTCTGGGTCCGCGCTTCACACGTGCAGTGCCGCCGGAGACATGCGCTGACCGACGCCGGATCTGCTGGTCCGGTGCCGGTCGTCACCGTCGGCACAGCAGGAACGTCGCGGCCGGCCGGTGGCCGCAGGAGGTGGTCGCATGGGGACTCCCCCGAGGTCTCACTCCGGCTCGCACCTGAAGGTGCGTCGGCCCCCACCGGGAACCCTGTGGTCCCGGGTGTCCATGGCAGTGATCCTGCTGGTCCTCCTCATGACGACTCTTCTGCTGAGTCTGTTCGGCCTTGACGACTTCTTCCATGCTCTGACTTTCCCCGGGCGCATCACCGGTGCCGTCCTCATCGTGGTCGCGCTCGCCACGTTCCTGGCGGCTGCCGCGGTCGTGGACCACTGGTTCCGGCACAGCTTCCCCTACTCCGGCGTGGTCGCGCTGATCGGCGCGTTCGCGGCACTGCTGACCAACACCTGGCTCCTGGGCGAGACAGTGAGGGACGGCGATTCCGCGACCTACCGGGCGCTGTTCGCCGCGCTCACGGCTGGTTCGGCATGGGCCGTCTTCGCGGTGTGGCGGACATCGGTCGTGATCCCCGCTCCGAAGCGGGTGGCCGCGGCAGTGATCGTGTCCTCGGTCATCGCGATCGCCAATTTCGGTTACCAGAACCTCTATCAGCCGTACCAGCGTCAGACCAGGCCTCTCCTCAAGTTGTCCATGGGCCAGCCCGTGTTGAGTCAGGACCGGAAGGCATTCGCCGTACCGGTCGACATCACGCTCGAAAACCACGGTGACGTGGGTTTCTACGTACTCGGCACCGAATTCCACGCCATGGGGGAACGGGTTCCGCTGAGCTCGACGGACCGGCTCCGCCAGCAATGGCGAACCGATGCCGAGCAGTGGGGCAATTCCCAGGAGGTGAACCCCCTCTCCCGTAGGGAAATCCACCAGCCCGGTCAGTTGGTGGAGGCACAACCATGGATGTCCTATGGGGGGTGGGTCGAGTCGAGTGACATGTTCACCACCCGAGTGGTGGTGCAACTGCCCATCGACACACCGTACGACCAGGTGGCGGTCTATGCCAGCGCAAGCCTCGCCCGCAAGGACCGGCTCGGCCTCGAGCCACCGCTTCAATTCAAGGCGTACTCCTGGAAGGAGAACAGCAAGGTCCCCGCGTGGGTGAAGGATGAAGAGAAAAACGGCCTCGACACCATCGTCTACCAGGCCAGGGTGCATGAGAACAACTCGATCGACGAACATACGAGGGACCCGCGCTACGTGAACGTCTACTGGCAATTCGGTGCGCACGGCTCAAATGTCTCGTCAGCCGTTGCGCGAAACGGCGAGGACGGCCGCTATCCCACCGGACAGGAACTACGCGAGCTGAACAGCCGGTACGGTCTCTCCGACGTCGTCACGGGCCCGATCAAACGCACTCTGTGGGACATCAAGAGCCAGCGATGACAGGAACTGCCGGGCTGAGCGCGCTGGAGCGCTCGTCCAGCCGTTCCAGCCACATCACCAGGGCGAGCGAGCTGTTCACACGATCGCAGGCGTATGCGTCCCCCGTGCCGAGCTGAGCCTCCCGCACTGCCTGGCACAGCGTCTCCACGTCGAACATCTCCGCGATCAGCGGATGCCGGGCGGAACGGCACAGGTCGATGAGCTCGTCGCAGTGCCGCCGCAATCCGCGGACGTAGAGATCGTTGAAAGGAATTTTGACCGCCCTGCCGCGGATCCGGGCCGGGAGCAGGTCCGCCATGGCCTCACGCAGAACCTCCTTGGGACGGCTCGCATGGAACGTGGCGTCGACAGGCAGGCGGCGCATCATGGCGACGACCTCCGGGTCGAGGAAGGGGTGCGAGAGGAAGAACCCGTCCAGTCGGGCGCGGTGCCACGACAGCGGGTCAGGAGCGGCGAGGTAGTTGGCCGCGTCGTAGAGCGACTGCTCCGGCTTGCGTCCGAAGACGAAGCGGCTCTCCGCGATGCTGGCCGAACGGTAGCCGTGGGTTCGGGCGAATCCGGATCGCAGCCATCGTGGGCGGTTGAAGTTGCCGAGGCCGCCCAGCACCGTGCCGCTGCGGGCGAGTGCCGTGATGCGTTCGGTTGCCAGCGGGAGAGCCGGCTGGACGACGTAGGCGTGGAAGATGTCCCGCGAGCCCCGTTCGCTGCATGCGGCCCAGGCCCGTGCCTGCTTGGTCAGCTGCCGGAGCCGTCCCGTGCGGGCGAGCCTGTGCAGGTGGAACGGGTTGGCGTCGACCACCGGATCGGCACCGCAACCGGTCAGGAGAGTGTCACAACCCAGTTCCGCGGCAGCGGCGTGAAGCCTGGCCCAGAACGGGGCGCGGAAGGCGTGCGCGTACGGCTCGTCCGCGTCTCCCGCGTGGTGCTGGAAGTCGTCGAAGTCGGTCACATCGTCGGCATCGACGATCACCGGGCGGGCCATGGGTGTCTGACGGGAGATCTCCTCCAACGCCGCGTCGAGGTACGGCCGCTCGCCTGCCAGCTCTCCACCGGAGAAGCGGCCGGAGAGCAGGAGGAGCTCCCCGGCGCTGACCCGCCCCGCGGCCAGTAGACGTGCTGCGAGCAGCGCGACACTGGTGGAGTCGGTGCCGCCGGAGACGTGACAGGCCGTCAGCGTTCCCATGCGGCGCCCGACGGCGTGCTCCAGCACGAGGCGCAGGTCCTTCGCGGCCTCACGGAGGTGGGGGCGGGCCCCGTCTGCTGTCGCGACGGGCGAGTCGTAGTGTCGGCCACCTCGCAGCACCCGACTGCGCATCCGCCCGGTGAGCGACAGCTCCACCACCTCGCCGCCGAGGACGCGGTGCACCTCGGCGAAAGGGGTGATGTCCCAGTGCTGTTGGGCCATGTTCCCGGTGAGGTAACGGCAGAAGTAGTCGCGTTCGAGCTCCGTGACGCTGCCCAGGGAGCGGGCCGAGGTGCTGACGGCGCGCACGCGGCCACCTGACTCCCGGAAGAACAAGGGGACGCGTGCCTGTTCATCCCGCATCATGAGGATGCGGTCGCGGCACACGAGAACGGCGGCGTAGTCGCCGGCCGGCAGAGGCGGGGCCGATCCCTGTCGGGCGAAGTCGTCGAGGAGGCCGCGCACGCCCGTCACTCGGTCACGCACCGATCCGGCCCAGCCGACGACGGCCGCCGCGCCGGCCCGCGAAGAGACCGTCGTGACGAGCCCCTGACGCTCCATGGCCTCGTCGATCCAGAGCCTCAGTGTGCCCCCCGCCCACTCGAGGCGGAGCGCCTCCATGTCACTGTCCTCCGCGGTCGATCGCGAGCACCGGTGTGAAGGCGTGCCCGCGCGGATCGGCGTCCGGGATGCACAGGCCGGCCGAGGACGTCCAGGCATGCAGAGCGAACGGGTGTTCGCGCACCCCTACGTGGAGTACCGCCTTCAGGCCGCACCGCCGCAGCAGGACGAAGGCCGTCACGGCCTCCGACTTGCAGTCGCCGTTGACGAGCCAGCTTCTGCGGCTGTGTGACTGCACGGCCGCTTTCAGGCGTCCGACCTCGTCCGCGTCGGGAAGATCCGCACGGACGTAGTCCGGGGCTGCCAAGGACAGCATCCGAAGGACGCGCCCGAATCCCATGGTCCGGATCAGCAGGTGCACTCCACGCAGCCAGAGCCCGATACCGACGTCCGAATACCGCTCCCGGCGGTGGGGCGCGCAGCCGGCACGGACGAGGCAGGCGACGAGTTCAGCGCGTTCCTCACGACTTCCTTCGCTGAGCCTGTGGACGTCCGTCGTCGTCATCCCGAGAAAGCGCGTCCGCTTCCAGTCCGCGATCAGCGCTCCGCTGGACATCCGGGTGACACGGCAATGCGGTGACAGAATGCTCGCCATGGCCACCAGGGCATCGGTGTCATCTGCCACCGCACATCCTCCGGGGTTCCCTCGCGACCGGTGTCAGGAGTGGTATCCGTGACCGTCGAAGAATCCGCCGCTGAACCCCCGGATCAGACGGCCATTGCCGAGAAGGACGAGCCGACGCGGCCTACGAAGCCTCAGAAATCGGTGAAACATCGCCTAACTCCATAATCAGGCAGAAACCATCAATTCCAGGCTACTCCGACCTGAGGAGCCCGCAACCGAACCGCGGCCTTCATTCGGCCGCTTCGACCCCAAGTCCTTGCGTCCTGCGCCAACCTGGCTGCAGGAATAGGGTGGCCGTAGCGGGGCACGTCCCGGCGCTCACTGGAGCGCGGAGCGGACGGGTCGCCCGAACTTCGGTCCATCCAGGCTCACTTGTCGGGACCTGCCCTCTCAGACGACTGCTCATCGAGCACCAGTCCTTCCAACCGATCCGCGTGAGCCCACCGCGGCTCGCCCCACGAAACGCTTACGGACGACAGGGTGGGGCGAGGGGGACTCGGCGGCGCGGGCCGACGCGTGCGGGCCCGTGCGTTCGGCGCGAGGAGAACCATCATGACCACTTCCGGTACCGCGGCACCGCACAGGACTCCGGCCGGGCCGAAACCCGGCGGCGTGGAGTCGGAGAACCACCCCTGGAAGATACGCCTGGTCGACCATCCCAAGCGTTACGAGTCGGCGTACTTCCGCGCGGCCAAGAGGACGGTGCACAAGATTCTCGCTGAGATGGACAATGACGACCTCCCTTACGGGTCCAGGCCGACCGGCGCCCAGCATTGGGAGATGCACCACGGCGGCAGCCTGTGGGTCAAGGGGAAGAACGGCTGGCGGATGTACCGCGCCAGGGTCGGCATCGAGTGGAGCATGCAGTTCTGCGCCGAGCCGTCGAAGGTCGACCGGCTGCGCGAGGAAGCGGCTGAGCTCGTCGACGCATTCCCACTCACTCTGCCTGCCCTGGCGGCGCTCGGGTACGAAGAGGCCGAACAGCTGCTGCGTACTCCGATCACGGACGCCGATGCCGTCGAACGGTGGACCGACTGCCTGTTCAACGCCTGCGTACCGATGAGCCACGGCAATCACCAGGGGGTCCTGCCTCAGGTTCCCGGGGAGCACCACTACCCGTGGCCCGTGAAGGGCGCGGACTTCGTCCGGTACCAGGACTTCGAGCTGTGGGTGACCCTGCCCGACGGGACGCACGGCGCGGTCGCGCCGGTGGACCGGCGAGGCTCGGGCGACGGTCACGTACGTCTGGTCCACGTTTCGGAGGAGAGCGAGGCAGCCGCAGCGTTCGTGGAAGCGCAGGAGCAGGGAAAGATGGCCGTGCTGCCGCCCAACAGCCCGGTCGCGCTGCAGGCCTTCGCCCAGCAGATCGCCCCTGGACGACGGACCGCGTCCGGCCCGCCGGCGCCGCACTCCGCGGCGGCGCGGCGATCGCCGACAGGTGTTCGGCGCAAAGCCGAATAAAATACGCTCTGTGAGCAAAAACAGTGACGACGGCCGGAGGGGCGCCGGCGAAGGCGGGCGGAGCGGTGAGGCCGAGCGTGACGACGCCGAGCGCCGGGCGACCGAGAAATTCATCGGTGACCTGCTGGCGAGGGGCGAGGCGGTTTTCGAGGGCGAGGAGCCCACGGCGCGAACCACGCACGTCATCAAGCGCGAGGACGACGGACGGCTCACCGTCCGCCGTCTGCGCTTCTTCCGCTGATCCCGCTACCCGCTCAGTCGAAGCACCGCCGGACCAGGGTGAGACCCTCGCCGGTCGAGCTTCGCGTGATCTGGTGCGTCTTGAGCCGGGAGGGGTTGTCGTCGACGAACGCCGCATCGGTGCGGTGCTCCTCGGGTACGTCGACCCGGCCTCGGCGGAAGAGGTCCTCGAGGTACGACGTGGCGACCCGCTCGGGGTCGGCGGGCCGCAACGAGCCGCCGGCGGGGTCGGAGCCCGCGATGCCGAACCGGCGTTCCTGCGCCGGGGCGGAGAGGGTGAGGGGCTGAGTGACGCCGTACGTCGCCCCGTGGATCGTGACGGCCGTCAGACCCTCCTCGTCGCCACCGCCCGGCTGCGCCTCGGCCATTCCGGCGCCTCGGCGTGCCACCTCCGGCTCGGTGATGGACACGGCGGCCTCCAAGGAGAGAATGCCGTGCCGGATGAACGCCGAGCGCAGGGACTGACCGTATTTGCCGCCGTTCCGGCGCTGGTCCGCGGCGATCATGTGACCCGCGACCTGCGCGTAGTAGGCGGACACCACGGGCGCGGACACCACAGCATCCACCAGCAGCTGTCCCGCGATGTCGGCCGCAGCGGCCAGACCGGCCTGGTCCTGCAGGTCCTGCTGCCGGAAGATCCCGGCCACGATCTTCAGGAAGGCTCCGCTGAACACCCTCGAGAACGAGTGCGGCTCGCTGCACAGCATGTTCGCGGGACCGTTGGGCGACAGCTCCACCGGGTCCCGGTAGAAGAAGCTGTTCGACAGGTTGCGCAGGCAGTCACGGTCGACCGCGGTCGGGTGACCCTGGCGGATCGCCCAGCCCAACTGCTCGGCCATTCTCGACACCCTCGAGGACAGTTCCAGGTCGCCCTGCGTCTCGGCAAGTACCGCGATCCGCAGCGATTCCAGCCGCAGTGAGCTCAGCAGGGCGCTGATGTCACCGAAGGCCTCGTGCAAGGCCGCCGTCTCGGCACTCGCCGCGTTGAACAGCTGGGGGCGCAGGGCGTCGAGGATCGCGTGCCCCGTCTCATGCTCGACGACCTCGTTGCTCTCGCACGCGGCGACGGTGACACCTGCCACCGTGCGACGGAAGAACCACAGACCTCTGCGGTCGTAGAAGGCGTTGAGGTCGTCTCCCGCGTTGAGGTGCGCGGTCAGCGCGCGGCCGACCGTCGGATGCCATTGCGTTCCGGCCGGCACCAGCGGCCCCCAGGTCTGGCTGGCCCGGCTGAGGGCATCGGCCGCCACCCAGTAGCGGAACGCCTCGGTGCCCGGCCCGGCACTGTCCGGCTGCGGCGCGGCCTCCGCGATGGCCGTCGGGAAGGGCTGTGTGTCGAGCTGTGGGACTGGATGCGGTACGGGCACGTTGACCTGTGGCGGATATCCGGGGTCGTCCTCGTACACCAGAACCGTGGGGGTGGTGGGTTGTTGTTGCTGCAACGTCATGGAGCCTCCCTGGTCGGAGAGATCACGGATGGCGGAATCCCCCACAGGAAAACCCTTGGCCAAGATTTCCTCGTGACCAGTACGAGGCCCTGGCAGGCCGGTGTCAATCCGGGCAGAAGCAGGCGCGGCACCCGCCGACCGGTCGTCGCAGCAGGTGAGCGGACCGGTGACTGTGGTCCGTGGCCGGTGCACACGCGCCCGTGCCCGAAGCCTCGGGATTGAGCCGATCGGGTGCAGCGCCCGCAAGGGTGAGCGGGGCCTCTCGAACGGCGGGCCGAGCCCAAGCAGACTGCCCGGCAGAGCACGTCCGACGGAAGGAGGCATCATGACAACGGACACCGGGCCCGGCCCTGTGCGCGTGCTCGTCCTCGGCGCCGCGCTGCGGGCTGAGTCCCTCAACGTCCGCCTCGCCTCCCTCACCGCGCGACTGCTCGTCGAGGCCGGTGCCGAGGTGGACCTCGCCCATATGCGCGACTTCGACATGCCGCTGTACGACGGGGACGCCGAAGCAGCACACGGCCTGCCCCAGGGGGCGCTGGCCCTGTTCGACCGGCTGAACCGCGCCGAAGCCTTCGTCATCTCCTCCCCCGAGTACAACGCCTCGGTTCCCGGGGTGCTCAAGAACGCCATCGACTGGGTCTCGCGTATCAGACCGCAACCCTTCAAGACCAAGCACGCGCTGCTGGTGTCGGCTTCCCCCTCGCTGATCGGCGGGAACCGCGGGCTGTGGACGCTGAGGATCCCCCTGGAGCACCTGGGCACCCGGGTCTACCCGGACATGTTCAGCCTTCCCGAGGCCCACCACGGCTTCACCAAGGACGGCGAGCTCGCGCATCCCGGGGCGCAGGAGCGGCTGGCCGAGACCGTCGCGGGCTTCCTCCACCTCGTCGAAGCCGACACCCGGTACATCTGCCTGCGACGCCGCTGGTACGAGTTTCCGGGTGACCACACCGACGCCCCCGTCACCCATCGCGCCGAGGGCTGACAACGGCTGCGGCGTCGGCGACCCGGCGTCGGGCGCGCACTCGCGGTCCCACCGCCCGGGCCTCATCGACCTGCTGCCGGACGAGAGCGTCAGGTTGGAAGGGGCCCAGTGACAACTCGACCAGCAGCCTTCACCGGCCCGGCGGTGCACAGCAGAGCGTCGACGGGCTTGGGAGCTCCCGAGCGCGTGGAAAGCAGGAGCGTGGGACCTCGTACGCCTACGCCCCTGCGAAGCTGTCCCGCCACCTGAACGGGGAACCGAACCCGAGTCGTGTGCAGCCCCTCCAAGCCACGCTCGCCAGGCTCACCGCCGTTGCCGTCGCACCGTCCCCGCCAGCCGCCGGCCGGTTCGACTCTTTGAGGTTGCTCCCGCTATGACGGTCGTCCCTCGATGTGTGCCATGCAGCGCTTACATCGGGACATGTTCGACAGTGCTGCCTCAACCCGGCCTAGGGTCTGGGGAATGAATCACTCCCCGTGCGCCGGCTCTTCGGCGCCTACGGTAAACAGAGAGAAGCGTCCGCTCCTCAGCCCCAGCTGGTTCGCGGCCGTGATGGGCACTGCCATCGTCGCCAACGCGGCCGCCACTGCGCCATGGAGTTTCCACGGGCTGCAGACTGCCGCCATGGTGGTCTGGCTGGGCGCTGCGGTCCTGCTGATCCTGCTGACCACCTGTTACCTCCGCCAGCGGGCACTGCGGTTGCACGCCGGTGATCCGGTGATGGCCCAGTTCTTCGGGGCGCCACCGATGGCGCTCCTCACGGTGGGTGCCGGGGCGCTGCTGTTCGGCCGCCGGCTGATTGGGCTCGATGCGGCGCTGGACGTGGACTGGGTGCTGTGGTCGCTCGGTACGGTGCTCGGTCTTGTCACGGCGTGCACGGTGCCTTATCTCATGGTCACCCGGCACCGCTTCGCACCGGACGCGGCGTTCGGGGGCTGGCTGATGCCTGTGGTGCCGCCGATGGTGTCGGCTGCGACGGGTGCGCTGCTCTTCCCTCACGCACCGGCCGGGCAGCTGCGGCTCGCCCTGTTGCTGGGCTGCTACGCGATGCTCGGGCTCGGCCTCGTCGCAGTGGTGCTGGTGCTGTCCATGATCTACGGCCGCCTGGTGCACCACGAGGCCCCCACGGGAACGGTGGTGCCGACGGTGTGGATCGGGGCGGGGGCGCTGGGGCAGTCGGTGACGGCGCTCGGCGCGCTGGCCGCGGCAGCGCCGAGCACACTGCCTGCGCCCTACGCGCAGGGCACCGCGGTGTTCGCGCTGCTGGGCGGGATTGCGGTGTGGGGCTTCACGATGCTGTGGCTGGCGCTGGCCACGGGGCTGACCATACGGACGATCCGGGCGGGGCTGCCCTTCGCGCCCACCTGGTGGTCTTTCATCTTCCCGGTCGGCGCCTGCGTGACGGCCACCGGCGCCCTTGCGGCGCGGACCGATTCGCTGGTGCTCACCTGGGTGGCCGCGGTGCTCTATGGGCTGCTCGTCATCGCCTGGGCGGTGGTGGCCGGCCACTCGCTGCGCCATGCCGCCAGGCACATGTGGCGCAGGTGCGCCGCCGGACACGCGCTCCGGCGACCTGTCGTGCCGGAGGGGCGGCTCGACGGGCCGACCGTGCTCAAGGGAACCGTCCGCACCACCACTGACGGCCGCCCGATCTCCCAGGCCCGTGTCACTCTCCTCGACCCGGCCGGCGACGTCGTCCGCGACACATACACCGCCGAGGACGGCTCCTACGCCTTCTCCGATCTGGAACTCGACCACTACACAGTCGTCGCTGCGGGCTACCCGGCCCAAGCCACTTCCCTCACCCTCGGCGGCAGCGGCTACGACGCCTTCGATCTGACGCTGACGCACGAGAAGGGCTGAGCAGCCGCCTGTCGTCGTTCCCGGAGCAGGAGCTCAATGCGGAACTCGCCCGCTTCCCCGCCGACGCGGAGGTGCGGTGGGTGCAGGAGGAGCCGGAGAACCACGGAGCCTGGCTCTTCGTGGGGCCGCACGTGCAGCGCCTGGCGAACCGTCCCGTCGAACACATCAGCCGCTCGCAGGCGTCGGCCCCGGCCGTGGCCTCCGCCCGGCGCCATACCGGCGAGCAGAAGCAACTCGTGGCATCCGCTTTCCACTGACCACGCCGCCTGCCATCAGCCGCGGAAGGATGCGCAAGGCCGGTCCATCGCGTCGAGGTGCGGGCGCGCCGTCTTGCCGATCGCCTGCCGCTCGGTGAGGCCGACGCCGTGCCCCTCGGACGCCGTCGTAGGAGGCAAGGCCGCACACCGGCCTTGTCCACGGACGTTTCCTGAGGCGTTCAACTCGCAAGAACCACGTGTGCCGGGCCGCAGCCGGAGGACAACGGTGACACACATTCGGTCCTCGACTACGGCGAGACCGCTTCGGACACCGCATCCTTCGTGCCTGCCCCGGTCGTGCGGAACCTGGCCCGGTACGCACCAGCCGTCACACCCAGGTGCCGCACAAAAGCTCTGCGCATCGACTCGGGTGAGCCGAATCCTGTCCGCCGCGCCACCACCGGCATGGAGTCATCACCCGTCTCCAGCAGCACCCGGGCGGCTTCCAACCGGACTTGCTCCACATAACGAGCCGGAGTGGTTCCCACCTCTTCACAGAAGAGCCGGGTCACATGACGGACACTGAGGCCCGCTCGGCGTGCCATGGCCGACAGCGTGTGGTTGGCGCCGGGGTTCTCGGCGACCTCGTCCAGCAGCCGCCGGAGCACCTCCTGACGGGAGTGCGGGACCTGGGAGCGGACGCTGAACTGGGACTGGCCCCCCGGTCGCTGCATGAAGACGACCATGTCCTTGGCAACCGCTCGAGCAACCTCCGCACCGTAGTGATCTTCAACGAGCGCCAAGGACAGGTCGATACCTGCGCTGACACCCGCCGAGGTCATCATTCGCCCGTCCCGCACGAAGATCGCATCCGCTTCGACCCTGACAGACGGGAAACGCAGGGCCAATTGCCGCGAGTGCCGCCAGTGCGTCGCAGCGCGACGCCCCTCCAACAGGCCGGCCGCTGCCAGCAGAAACGCTCCCGTGCACACCGATGCCGTGCAGCGGGCCTTCTCATGCAGACGCCGGACGACATCCAAGAACGCGTCGTCCTCGACCAAGGTGTCCCATTCCGGACCGCCTGGGATCACCAAAACGTCGCACGGCTCATGTACGTCTTCGACGGCAAGGTCAGCGCTGATGCGGGTCCCGGCCGAGGTGATCACCTCCGCCCCGTCCTCGGACACCGTCTGCACGCGATAGCGCCCGCCGAACTCGTTCGCCGAAGTGAACACCTCGATGGGACCGGTCACATCGAGCAACCGCACCCCCGGAAAGACGAACACGGTCACGGTGAGCGCGCCCCTCGCAGGCCGGTTGCGGTTCACCGGATGCCCCTGGGCCGGGCCCGGTGCGGACACAGCACGGTCATCAGTGCGTCGCCGCTGACCAGCACCTCGCGGAGGCCCCTGTGCTGCACGACCGGTTCGCCGACCGTACCGATCACAAGGTCATCAGTGGCCAGTGCCTCCTGCGTGCGGACACCACCCGGCCTGCCGACACCGGCGATGAAGAACGTCCCGTTCATTGCGAACTCCTACGCGACGAGGGATGTGCGCGGGGACTCCCTCGTCCAGCGCCCGCCCGGCGACCCCCTACCGAGTGCCGGTGGTGGCAGACACGCCATCCCACAGCCTCCGCCGCGGGCCGCACGAATCCCGCCCACGAGCCACAGCCCACTCGTTGAGGCGCCGGTCCACGAGAGCTCCAGATCAGACGAGAGCGGATCACAGCCGACTCCGGAGCACGCTCACGAGACTTCCCGGGGTCCATCCTGCGCCTGCCACCGGCACCAATGCCATGACCGGCAAACTCCCAGCCAGGAGGTAAAACCTCCCAGTCCGCGAGAAGATCACAAGCGGCCAGATGGCGGCCTGGGCCAGCTGGCCGATGTGGAGGAAGACACCCGCGCTCGGATCACCAGGCATCTCCTGCCACGTATGCGGACCATGATCACCGATGGAAAGCAGCTGCTCCGGAGGCCTGCCGGGTAGACATGCTGGGGGCCTGTGGACGGTGTACGGTCGCAATACGTCGTTCGTGGGCGCGTGGACTTCGCTGCCGACGAACAAGGCCGGTGGCCGACACGTGCCCGGGAGTGCCTATGTCTCAGCAAACAAACATCGCCGCACAAACTGCTTTCGCAGAGGCCGTCGTCACCGGCAACCTCGGGGCCCTCGACGAGATCGTCGCACGCGACTCGGTCGATCATGATCCCGCCCCAGGCCAGGTGCCGGGGCCCGAGGGGTACAAGGCCATGTTCGGCGAATTGCGAGCAGCCTTTCCCGATCTGCACGTCGAGGTGGAACATCTGGTGGCCACCGACGACGAGTTGGCGTTCGCCTACACCCTCACCGGGACGCATCGGGGACCGCTGATGGGGCAACGGGCGACCGGCAAGAAGGTGAGCTACCGAGGCATGCAGATCAGCCGCTTCGACAGCGACGGCAAGCTCGTCGAACGTTGGGGCAGCAGCGACGAACTCGGCATGCTGCGTCAACTAGGCCTCGCCGAGGTGTGATCCACGAGCGGGCATCCAAATGTGGATCACGGCTTCGTAACCGCCGGGCAGAGCCTCGTGGTCACAGGCCAGGCATCGGCAGAGCGTGATCCATTGAGGCGCGGCCACACCGCTCTCCGCGAACTCCTCGCCCTCACAGGAGGACCAGCCCGAACTCTCCGTGTCCCGACCCCACTTGACCGACCGCGAGCCCGCTGTCCGCCGAACGGCCGTCGCCGTCCTGACGGAGACCACATCGCCGGGAACCGGACCGGCACTGGCAGCGGCTCTCGCCGACCGCGACGCCGCCGTCCGCAAGGCCGCAATACCGGCCCTGACCCGGCGCCGTGCCGCCGAGGAGGCCCGAGCAGCCCTGGCCGCGGCGACGGCGGACGCGGACGCGGACGTCAGGGCCTACGCGGCGCGGGCACTGTGACGGCGTCCCGGTGTCGGACCGGAAGTCGTGTCGCGTTCCGGGACCACGTGGGTCATCGCGGGTTCCCGGCGGCGGCGAAGGGCGTGTGAACCGAGGGTACTGCCTGCCGGCCGTACGGATGCCGCCACAGGCCCTGCGCCTGAAGCCTCGGCAGGACGCCCTCGCCGAACCAGTACGCCTCCTCCAAGTGCGGGTAACCGGAGAGGACGAACTCCTCGATGCCCAGGTCGTGGTACTCCTTGATCCGTTCGGCCACCTCGGCGTGGCTGCCGACCAGCGCTGTCCCCGCCCCGCCGCGCACCAGGCCGATGCCGGCCCACAGGTTGGGGTGGATCTCCAGGGCCTCGCCGCTGCCGCCGTGCAGGGCGAGCATGCGCTGCTGGCCCTCGGACTCGCTGTGGGCGAGCCCGGCCTGCACCGACCGTACCGTCTCCAGGTCGAAGCCCTCCAGGAGCCGGTTCGCCTCCGCCCACGCCTGTTCGGAGGTGTCGCGGGTGATCACGTGCAGCCGGATTCCGAAGCGAAGGGCACGGCCCTGCTCGGCGGCCAGCCCCTTGATCCAAGCGGTCTTCCCGGCGACCTGGGGGGGCGGCTCCCCCCAGGTGAGATAGACGTCGGCGTACCGCGCCGCGACCTCACCGGCGATCGGCGACGAGCCGCCGAAGTACACGTCGGGGACGGGGGCGGGCAGCCGCGAGAGCCTGGCGTCCTCGACCCGCAGGTGCTCGCCGCCCAGGTCGACGGTCCTGCCTTTCCACAACTCGCGTACGATCTGCAGGAATTCGCCGGTACGGCGATACCGCGCGTCCTTGTCGAGGAAGTCACCGTAGGCGCGCTGCTCGTGGCTCTCTCCTCCGGTGACCACGTTGAGCAGCAGCCGGCCACCGGTCTGCCGCTGGAAGGTGGACGCCATCTGCGCGGCCAGTGTCGGTGAGACGAACCCAGGTCTGAAGGCGACCAGGAACTTCAGCCGCTCGGTGTTCTGGCTGACCATCGCGGTGGTCAGCCAGGCGTCCTCGCACCAGGCGCCGGTGGGGGTCAGGGCACCGGTGAAGCCGAGGTCCTCTGCGGCGCGGGCGATCTGGCTCAGGTAGGCCACCGTCGGCGGTCGGTCCTGTCCCGATGCGGTGGCCGGGGTGCCGTGGCCGCCGCCGACGACATGACGGCTGTCGCCGTTGGTGGGCAGGAACCAGTGGAAGGTGAGGCTCACGGCAACTCACGCCTTTCTATCAGCGTCGTCGGCGGTCACGATCAGGGCGTTCATCCGGCGGCCGCCAGCAGGGCCGTACGACTGCCGAGGGCTTCGGAGAACTGGTCGACGACCTGTGCGAGGGCCTCGGCCGGGCCCGGCGCGACGGTCAGTGTGCCGTCGTCGCCCACCGCGATGTCCTTGTCCAGCGTGAACCAGCCCTGGACGATGTGCCCGGCGCCCATGGAACTGAGCACCGGGCGCAGGGCGTAGTCGATCGCCAGGACGTGCGCCGTGGTTCCGCCGGTTGCGAGTGGAAGGACGGTCTTGCCGGCCAGACCGTACTGCGGCAGCAGATCGAGCAAGGACTTCAGCAGCCCGGAGTAGGCGGCCTTGTAGACGGGAGTACCGATCACGACTCCGTCGGCACGTTCGAACAGCGCGGTCGCCTCGACGATCGCCGGGTGCCGGAAGTCTGCGCCGAGCAGGGCCTCGGCGGGGATCGTGCGGACGTCCAGCGGAATCACCTCGTGTCCCTGGGCCGTGAGCCGCCTGTCCAGGTGGCGCAGCAGGCGGGCGGTACGAGAAGTGGCGGAGGGACTTCCCGAGACGGACAGGACGGTGGCCATGGCGAATCCTTCGGAGCGTGGAGCGGGATGGCCGCGTGGTAGGCGCGGTCGGGCTGGGGCCGAGGTAGAAGTCGATCCGGCCGGACTGGAGGGCGAGGTGGGTGTCGCTGTCGTAGTGGTGTTCTGACCGCTTCGAGGTTCACCGGCCGGCTGCCATTCCCGTGCGCGCTGTACGTGCTTCGGCCGGCAGGTGCTTCTCGAAGGGCAGCGGGCCGATCGTTTCCGGGTCGGTCTCCGTGTCGAACAGCGGGGTGTAGCCGGTGGCCAGGTACAGGCCGCGGGCCTCGGGCTGTCTCGGACCTGTGGTCAGGTAGATCCGCCGGTAGCCGCGGGTGCTTGCCTCGCGTTCCAGTTCGGCGACGACACGTCGGGCCAGACCGCGCCGCCGGTGGGCGGAGTGCGTCCAGATCCGCTTCAGTTCGGCGGTGGTCGCGTCGTAGCGGCGGAAGGCACCACCCGCGACAGGCTCGCCGTGCTCCAGCAGCAGCAGGAGCAGTCCTCCGTACGGCGGGGTGAACTCCTCGTCGGGGTAGCGGGCGATCTCGGCGTGAGCGTCCTTGCCGTAGCGCGTCGAGTACTCGTGGCCGAGTTCGCGCAGCAGTGGTCCGACACGCGGGTCGGAGACCGGGACGTGAATGACGCTGAAGTCGGCTGAGGACGGTGGCCGGGCCACGGAAGTCATTCGCCCACCGCCGCCAGGGTCTGCGTACCCCGTGCCACCCGCTCGGCGTCGCGCTTGGCGACCTCCTCACGGACGATCGGGATCACGTACCGGCCGAAGTCGATGGCGTCGCCCAGCAGGTCGTAGCCGCGGGCGGAGAGGACGTCGACGCCGAGGTCGTAGTAGTCCAGCAGGGCCTGGGCGACCGTCTCCGGGGTGCCGACCAGGGCGTTGGAGTTGCCTGCGCCACCGGTGGCGGCGGCGGTCGGCGTCCACAGGGCTCGGTCGTAACGCTCCCCCGCCTCGGCGATGGCGATCAGTCGCTGCGAGCCGGTGTTCTCCGGGGCGCCGCTGCGGCGGTGGCGTGCAGGACCGGCCTCGCGCCGCTCCCGAATGGCACCGACCGTACGGTGGGCCTTCTCCCAGGCCAGTTCCTCGGTCGGGGCGATGATCGGGCGGAACGCCACCTGGATGCGCGGCACGTCGGTACGGCCCGCGGCCCTCGCGGCGGCCTTCACCTTCTCGATCTGCTCGGCGGTCTTCTCCAGGGGTTCCCCCCACAGGCAGTAGATGTCCGCCTCGGCGCCCCCAGCGGCGTGGGCGGCAGGCGACGAGCCGCCGAACGACACCTTCGGACGGGGCTGTTGAACGGGGAAGACGTCGCTGACGAAGTCGTGGAAGCGGTAGTGCTCGCCCTCGTGGTCGAAGGGCTCGTGGCTGGTCCAGATCCTCTTCACGATCCGGATGTACTCGCGGGTGCGGGCGTAGCGCTCGTCCTTGGAGAGGGTGTCGCCCTCGCGGCCCTGCTCGTGGTCGTTGCCGCCGGTGATGAAGTGCACCGTCAGCCGGCCCTCGCTGATCTGGTCGAGGGTGGCGAAGGTCTTCGCGGCGAAGGTCGGGTACGAGACGTTCGGGCGGTGGGCGAGCAGGATCTGCAGACGGTCCAGCCTGCTCGCGATGAACGCGGCGGCCGGCGCCGGATCCGGCGATCCGGAACCGTAGGCGAACAGCACCCGGTCCCACCCGTGCTCCTCGTGCGCACGGGCGAGCCGGAGCGTGTACTCCTTGTCGAAGGCGGCGCCGGAGCGCGGGGTGGTTTCGGAGCCGTCGTTGGTGGCGGCGATGCCGAGGAACTCCACTGGCATGGGAGATGGCCTTTCCTCAAGTCTTCGGTGCCGTGCCCGGACAAGCAGGGCAGCATGCGGGCACGGTGGAACAGCCCTGCGGCCCGTGCGACGGCACGCCTCGGGTGCTGGGAGAGGGGGTGAGCAGGTGTGACGACGCCGGGGCAATGGACCTCGGCGAGGCAGGGCGGCGGCAGCGCGTGTCCGGTCTCGCAGGACCGTTCCCACGCGGGTTCAGCGCGCGTCAGCGCGGGCGTGCGACGGTGCTACGAGAGGAGGAACCGACCCGATGCGCGGTGACCGAGGGAGGCCGATCAGACAGCCCGCCGCCGCTTCAGGCGCAACACGCGGCGGACCACACCCGACCGAAGTCGATGTGGCCACGGGTGACCAGGCGCTGCTCGGCATTCATGCAATCAATTGAGCAGTACATCTCGCGTCTCGTCAACTACGGCCCGGATGCCGGACGAAGGCCGGGCAACTCCCGCGCGGTCGGCACCTGCGCGCCGTGGCCGCATACGACCGAGGAGGGACCGGCTCCGCCGCGCGTGGCAGCCGCACCGGCCGATGGTGCACACCACTACGCGCGCGGCTCCGCCCGCAGCCTGCCGCGCACACCTCTTCAGAGGCTCAAGGCGCGTGGGGCCGAACTCCGCGCCCGGATGGAGAGGGCGACCGCACTCGAGGCCCGGGCCGGCCGTCGACGGTGACCGGGGATCCCGGCCGCCGTGTGGGCTTCCCTACGTTTCCTATGGATTTACTAGGGAAGCGTTGACGTTTCCCCAGCGCGGTGCGCAGGATGAGACACATGTCCGCCGAGCTCTTCGCGACGGACGTGACACGGCCGGAGACCGGGCCGGTCGCCTACACGGACTCACCTCCCTTGCGGCAGAGGGGAAGCGAGACCGTCCGCATCGACCCCGCGCGACATGCAGCGGCGGTGGACGGACACGAACTCGATCTCACCTACCTGGAGTTCGCGCTGTTGGAACACCTTGTTCCGTATCCCCGCCGAGTGCACTCACGCGAGCAACCGATGGTCGGCACACGGGGCTGCGACCACATCGGCGAGAGCCCCGACACCCGATCGTGCCATCGACCTTGAGGAGATCATCGCCATGGGCGTTGCCACTGCGCCGTCCGGCCCCACTTCGGACTCCGACCGGAACGGGCCAGGCCGTGCGCACTGGCTGCGCGTGGCCCGCGAGACGGCGGACGACCTGGCCACGGACGCAGCGGCCCGGGAGCAGGCCGGCAAGGTCCCGTTCGACGAGGTGTTCCGACTGCGCGAGGCGGGACTGCTGACGCTCCTCATCCCGGCCGAGTCGCAGGGAGGCGGCGCGGACTGGCCCACGGCCTACGCCGTGGTCCGGGAGATCGCCGCAGCCGACGGCGCGATCGGTCAACTGCTCGGCTGTCACTACTTCCTGTCGTGGAGCGCCCGGTTTCTCACCGACCCCTCCCGCGCCGCCCGGCTCGAGCGACGGTTCGCGGCGGAGCAGTGGTGCTGGGGTGGTGGTCTGGCCCGTCAGGAATTCCCTCTGACGTTGACCAGGGCTCGCGGCGGCCATGTGCTCAACGGCCGGCAGAGCTACTCCACCGGAGTCCTGGTCGCCGACCGCCTCGCCGTGCGGGCCGTGCGGGCCGTGCGGGCCGACACCGGCGAAACACTCGCCGTCGTCGTCGATCCCGCCCACCACGGCGTCGGTGTCGATGGCGACGCCGATACCTTCGGCCAGCGCCTCGCGGCCGGCGGGAGCGTGGAGTTCGACGCCGTACCGGTTGCCGCCGACGACGTACTCGGTTCCCTGTCCGCGGACGAGGACGTCCTGTCTCCCCTGACCGCCCTGGCCTCTCCGGTCGGGCGCCTCCTCTCCGTCCAGCTCCGCCTCGGCATGGCGGAGGGAGTACTCGCCGAAGCCCGGGAGTACAACCGGGTGAGTCGCTCGTCCCGGCACCCCGCCTGGCCGGGCGACTGTCCCCAGGACCCGCTGGCGCTGGCGGCTTACGGGGAGCTCACCGTCCTCACCCGCTCCGCGTCCGCACTCGCCGATCAGGCGCTGGAAGCCGTGCACCGCGGGCTGGCACGCGGCGAAGACCTCACCTACGACGAGTACGCGGACATCTCCGTCCTCGTGGCCATGGCCGAAGCCGCCGCCTCCCGGGCCGCGCAGGAGTCCACCGCCCGCGCCCTCGACATCGTCGGCGCCCGCTCCGCGTCCTCGCGGCTGGGCTTCGACCGCTTCTGGCGCAACGCCAGGACCCACACCTTGTACGAGCCCGTCGCCCACCGGCTCCGGGATGTGGGGGACTACTTCCTCAACGGCGCGCATCCGCCGTTCGTCCTGCCTGTCTGACCGTTGACCGGCCGCCGCCCCGGGAGGGCGGGGAACCCCCGGGCGGACACCCGGCCGACCAGCGCTACGTCCTCGCTGGTGTCGACGGCACCTTCAGCCATGTCATCGAGGGCGGCGACGCCTCGCACTACACCCCGCCGCGGCCAGAGGGCTCAGGGTGACCGGCCGGCGGGAACCGCCTCACCCGGTGGCCCGCCCACAGCCGATACCGACCGAAGCCGTACGGGATAATGGGCACATGCGGATCTCAGCCAGGGCGGATTACGCGGTACGTGCCGCGCTGCAACTCGCCGCGTCACGGGACGACGGTCCGATGAAAGCCGAGGCCATCGCCGACGCTCAGGACATCCCGCACAAGTTCCTCGAAGGCATCCTCAACGACATGCGCCGGGGCGGTCTCGTCCTCAGCCAGCGCGGCGGCAACGGCGGCTACCGGCTGGCCAGGCCCGCCGAGTCCATCAGCATCGCCGACGTCATCCGCGTCGTGGACGGACCGCTTGTCTCGGTGCGCGGGGTCCGCCCTCCGGAGCTGTCCTACACCGGCCCCGCCGAGTCGCTACTGCCCTTGTGGATCGCCCTGCGCTCCAACGTGCGCGCGATTCTCGATGGCGTGTCGCTGGCCGACGTCGCGGCCGCCCGACTGCCTGCCGAAGTGTCGGCGTTGAGCGACGCCCCGGGAGCGTGGGTGAACCCCTGACAGGCTGAGCGGTTCGCCAACATCTCAGAACGCGAGATGCCCTCGTCCATGATGCGAACTCCCTCTTGGGATGGGCGCATCCTTCTGCCACGATCCCTAGCAGCCAGGTAGGAAAACTAGGGAATGCGGGGTGGGGTCATGGGATCGCTGGACCGCACACTCCTGTTGCCGCCCCCGCTGACCTCGCGTCGCCACATCGACTTCGGCCGCACGTCCAGTGCCATGTGTCAGCCTGTCTGAGCCGTCCGCGGAACCCGCCGACACCGCACGGAAAACCCGGTGCTGCCCCACCGTCCCACCGACTTCGGCGGGCCGGGTCACCTTCGCCTGACAACACCGCCGGCATTCCCCACCCGCGTGCTCGACGCGCGGCACGGCTGTGACGAAGGCGCAACACCCGCTTCCCCCCAACGATTCTCAGCCCGAGACGGCATTCCTGCCGCCACGGGTCGGCGAGTCGAGCGCACAGGTGCCCACCCGTAGCCCCCGCATCGCCTTGCCGTACCTCCCTGATCGTCCATCCTCGAGAGGACACCGACGTGTCTGCCGCCAGACCGCTCACCACCCTGCGCACCATCGCCGTCATAGCGGCGCTCCCCCTCCTGCTGACCGCCTGCGGGTACGGTTCCAATTCCACCGACGACGGGAAGAAGACCGCGGTCGCGGCGGGCGCCAAGAAGCTCTCCACCGACGACGTGAAGATCGGCTACTTCCCCAACCTCACGCACGCCACCGCTCTCGTGGGCGTCCAGGAGGGCTTGTTCCAGAGGGAGCTCGGCGGCACCACGATCAAGACCTCCACCTTCAACGCCGGCCCCTCCGAGATCGAGGCGCTCAACGCCGGTTCCATCGACATCGGCTGGATCGGCCCCTCCCCCGCCATCAACGGCTACACCAAGTCGGGCGGCAAGAACTTGCGGATCATCGGCGGTTCCGCCTCCGGCGGCGTGAAGCTGGTCGTGAACCCGAAGAGAATCAAGTCCCTGAAGGACGTCAAGGGCAAGAGGATCGCCACGCCGCAGCTCGGCAACACCCAGGACGTCGCATTCCTCAACTGGATCGCCGGCCAGGGCTGGAAGGTCGACGCCCCGAGCGGCAAGGGCGACGTCTCCGTCGTCCGCACCGACAACAAGATCACTCCGGACGCCTACAAGTCCGGCTCCATCGACGGCGCCTGGGTGCCCGAACCCACCGCGTCCAAGCTGGTCGCCGAAGGCGCGAAGGTACTGCTCGACGAGTCGACACTGTGGCCCGCCGAGAAGTTCGTGATCACGAACATCGTCGTGCGGCAGGACTTCCTCAAGAAGCACCCGGACGTCGTCGAGGCCGTGCTGCGCGGCTCGGTGAAGACCAATGAGTGGATCAACGCCAACCCCGAGAAGGCGAAGGCGTCCGCCAACACGGCGCTGGAGAAGCTGTCGGGCAAGGCACTGCCCGCAGACGTCATCGACCCGGCCTGGAAGTCCATCACCTTCCTCGACGACCCGCTGGCCTCGACTCTCGACACCGAGGCGGAGCACGCGGTGACGGCCGGCCTGCTGGACAAGCCCGACCTGAAGGGCATCTACGACCTCACGCTGCTCAACAAGGTCCTCAAGGCCGAGGGCAAGGAAAACGTCGACGACGCCGGTCTCGGCGCCAAGTAGCGACAGCCGGACCGATGAGTTCCGCGTCGCATCGAGGACATCGATGGACTTGTGACCCATCCGCTCCGCCACGTCGGTGGCCGGTGTCCCGTTGCCGCGACTCAAACCGCTTGAGGGTGGGAAAGCCGACCGCGCCGGCGCCCAGTGATCCTCCGGCGGCCGTGCTCACCTGGCCGGCAACGGCCCCCGGCCAGGTGAGCACGGCCCCACCGGTCGCGGCATTTCCTCACTGTCCGTGTTCACCACGCCATCCGCTGGTGTGGGCGCGGCGCCCCCTGGTGTTATTGAATGAGGTGTGCGGTCAGGGATCTCGGGGCCCCGCCGCACGGGTCCGAACACGGCCCCGGCGCTGCGCCGGGGATTGCTGAGAGAGCCGCATGGACTCCACACCCTCCTCTTCGTCCTCCTCGGCGTTCGACCTGGTCAGCAGCGCCCTGGGGCGCTACCTCCCGCGCAACGGAGCGGCAGCGGCATCCGGCCCTGCCGACGCGCAGGGCGATCGGACCACCCGCCGGCGCGTACCCGACGACACGGCAGCCGGCCGTCAGGACCAGATTCTCGGCGCGGTCAACCTGGACAGGGATCTGAGAATCACCCGCTGCAATCTGGAGGCCCCCGTATTCGCGGGTCTGGACGCCATGCCCGGGAGTCCCTTCGTCGATCTCCTGCCCCCCGGGGACGTACCGACGGTCACACGGCGGTTGCGGCAGGTCCTGGAGACCGGTGAGGCGCACGTCGCCCGGATCCAGCGCCTGCGGCGCGGCGACGGGTCGGAGCTGGTGGTGTCGATGAGCATCCTGCCCGCCGCGGTGCCTCAGGAGGGCCTGACCGTCTCCGTGATCGCCATGGCCAGGAGGCTGCACCTGTACGCCGCCGAGACCGCGATCGGCACCTCGCTGGACATCGGCGAGACCGCGCAGTCACTGGCGCAGTCCCTGCTGGCCTGGGGAGACGTGGCCGCCGTCGACCTCGACTTCGCCGTGTGGACGGGCGAGGGAGTCACCGGGCAGCCGCACGGGCGCATCCGGCTACGGCGGGCGGCGCTGGTGCCGGACCGGCCATGGCCCGAGGGCTATGTGACTCCGGGCGACGATCTTCCCAGCGACGCGAGTCGCCTGCTGGCGCAGGCGGTACGGCGGGACGACGCCCCGCAGGCCATCGTCATACCCGACCGGGAGGCGGTCGAGCGGGTCCTCGGCAGTCCGCGAGTGATGCGTGCCCTGGTGCCCGGTGACCGTTCGGCGGGTGTGGCGTGCATACCGCTGGTCCTGGACGGGCCGCCGCCCGTAGTGCTGGGCGTGGCGGAGATCTGGCGGCGGGCGGACTGCCCCTTCCGCGACAGCGAGCTGTTCGACCTGCAGGAACTGGTTGCCAGGACCGCCCATCACGTCGACCTGGCCCGTCAGCACCAGCGCGAGCACACGCAGGTGCTGGCGTTGCAGCGCCGGCTGCTGCCACGGCCCGGCGGCGACACCATCGAGATCGCCAGCATCTACCAGCCCGCCACGCCCGACAGCGCGGGCGTCGGCGGCGACTGGGTCAACAGCTTTCCGCTGCCGGACGGCCGTACCGCGCTGGTGGTCGGTGACGTCGTCGGGCACGGCCTGGGAGCCGCGGCAACCATGGGCCAGCTGAGCACGGAGGCCCGCGCGCTGCTGTCCGCGGGTCTCGCTCCCAGCGAGGTACTGGAGCACCTGGACGCGACCGTGACGCTGCTGGACGACGCGGAGTCCGGGCTGGCGGCCGGCTACAGCGCCCTCGGGTCGACCTGTTGCATCGCCCTCTACGACCCGGTCAGCCACCACGTGGCGCTGGCCAGCGCCGGGCACCTGCCCCCGGTCCTGGTCTCCCCGGACGGGCGCGTGAGCCCGCTCGCGGTCCGCCCTCACCCCGGCCTGGGCGCCGAGTTCGCGCTGAGGGAACCGTTCGACGTGCACACGTTCGGCGCACCCCCGGGCTCCCTGCTCGCCCTCTACACCGACGGTCTGGTGGAGGACCCCGCCGTGTCGATCGACGAGGGCATCGGCAGGCTGGCGGACGCCGTGTCCACGGTGCACCCCTGGGACGCCCTGCAGCAGGCCGCACGGCACGTCGTCTCCGTGCTGGCACCCGTGCGTCAGCGTGACGACGTGACCCTGCTGCTCGCGCGGCTGATCGGCTACCGCAAGGGGGACACATCGACCTGGCGGCTGCCCGCCCGCGACGACGCCCCCGCCCGTGCCCGCGCGCAGGTGTCCGCGCTGCTGCGGCAATGGCGCACCAAGGACGACACCCGGGACAACGTCCTGCTGCTGGTCAGCGAGCTGGTCACGAACGCGGTGCGCTTCGCCACCGGTCCCATCACGGTGCGGCTGATCAGGGCCGGTCACGGCCTGCTGTGCGAGGTGGGCGACACCGGCAACGGCAGGCCACGTGTGAGCCGGGGCGACCTCCTCGACGACGGCGGTCGTGGCCTGCACATCGTGCACCGGCTCACCAGCCGGTGGGGAGTGCGGTGGACGGACACCGGCAAGGTGGTCTGGGCGAAAGTCGCGAGGTGACGCGGCTGCCGGGCGGGGGCACGGCAGCCGTACGGGAGCGCGGCGAGGATACGGGCGGCGTGCTCGTCACCCACGCCGCAGACGGTACGGGCGGTGCCCTCAGCGGTACGTGACATGACCGGTGATGCGGACGGCCCGTGTGCCGGCGCGGGTGGCGCGGTCTCGCACTACAGCCACTCCCCGTCCAGGGCGGTGGCGGTGAGGCCCGGCGCCGCCGCGTACAGGACGGCGCGACTGCCCGGCTTCTGCCCGGCGTCGTGCGCCCGCCGCATGATGTCGAACACGGCGGCGCCTCCGCGGTTGCCGGTGGTGTAGCTCTCCCGGCTGTAGTCCAGCAGCCCCGACGGCCACGCGTCGGGCATCGTCTGCTCCATGTACTCAAGCACCCGGGTCCCGCCGGGGTGCGCGAGCAGCACGTCGGGGTGCCAGGAGTCAGGGTGGTCCTGGTAACGGACGCGCAGCCACTCCCACATCGCGGTGACCGTCTCCTGCACGGCGCGCGGCCCGCGCCGGTCCATCACGAAGTGGGTGCCGTCCTCCCTCGTCTCCAGTCGGTGCAGGTCCTGGGTGCCGGGCAGGGTGTGGTGCCAGGCGGCGTCCAGCCGCAGCACCGACTCGCGGCGCGGGCGGCCCGTCACCACCGCGGCGACCGCGGTGTCCGCGAACAGCAACCGGACGATCAGAGACTCGAGAGTGTCGTCCCCGGGCTGGTAGGTCGTGCTCAGCGCCTCCGAGATCACGACCAGGACCACCCGGTCGGGGTCCGCGGCCACGAGATCCGCCGCCAGCGCCAGGGAGCGGGTCCCCGCGATACAGGCCCACTGCGTGGCCGGCAGCAGCATCACGTCGTCGCGGAGCGGAAGCTTGTTGGCCAGGGCGATGTCCAGACCCGGCAGCGCCGGGGTGGTGGAGTGACTGGTGATCAGGCAGTCGATGTCTGCGGCGTCCAGCCCGGCGATCTGCAGGGCCCCACGGGCCGCACGCTCCCCGTAGGACTGCACGGCCTCCCAGGCCGGCGCGGTGCGCTCCTGAACGGTCTGCGGTCCGGGTATCGCCTCAAGTGCGGCGATCGCGCGGTCCACGTCCTGCTGAGTGAAACCGTCGCGCGCCAACGCCTCTTGCGCCGATCCGATGCCGAAAGCCCGCAGGCCGCCGCCGTTGCCGTTGCCGGGCGCGACGGCGGCCTCCAGCGGCAGCATCCATCCGCGGGTCTCGATGCCCGTGCCGGCCGCGATGCCGTCGATCCGCGGCGCCCACGCCGCGTGCGGATGCCGATCGCGCACCTCCGCCACGATCTGGCTGGTCTCCACGGCGTGCTCGCCGTGTATCACGGCAGGAGGACAGAGGTAAGCGGCCATAATGCGGCACCTTTCCGAGGGAACAAGCAGGAATGTCACGAGTGCTGTGTTATAGGTCACTTTGGAACGTTGCGCCCAAGAGGTCGCCGACAAGCTCCACTTCGGGCGTCGATGTCCGTTTCGAGCATGGACGCCAAAAGAACATTTCCGCTGTGATGCAGACAACTTAGACAGCCCTCGGAATGCGTGACACGGCACACACCGCTCAAACAGCGGCCCTCAGAGCGGTTCCGAGGTCTGACCCGACTTGCCGTCGGCCAGGAGGCCACCTGGTCACTGCCGCCGATGCCGTGCGACACCTCTGGTGGCACGGCACACTGAAGCACGGGAACTGTGTCCGCGTGGCTGGAGCATGTACCTGGCGGACAGGTCGAGATCGGGGTCGATCAGGACGCGCTCGACGTTGAGCGCCTCGCCCCCCGGAGTGGGTGAGGAAGCAGGTGCCGAGCACCTTGGTGCCTCCCGCACCACGATCTACAAGTACGTACCAGAACTGGCCGCCGGGCGGGACTCGTTGGTTGCCGAACGCTCCTGGGGCCTGCCTTCTTCGGCCCGATCACGACCCGTCAGAACACCCGCCGGCTCCGCCTGCCGTCGAAGCCGGGCCCGCGGCGAGTGGCGACGCCTGCTCGCCGCCTGCCACAACCTCCGCAGGAACTTCCGGCACGCCAGGGCCGCCGGACTCGCCACCACATTCGCCTGATAGCCGGGCCACCGGCCTCAGGACCCGCCCAGGGCGGACAGAGGAGCTCCCGACCAGGCGCAACACCGAGCAGGCGGCCACAACCCCTGGCTCACACTCAACCAACCGCTTGTCCGTTACCGACCCACGGTCCCAGGCCGGTGCGATGGTCTTGGGTAGGACATCCTGCTGAGACCCGAGTCACAATGTGGGCTCTGGTCTGCTTCACGGGGTGCCCGGCGCGCGTCGCCGATGGTGGTCAGCCCCTCGTCGCCGAACCAGTCACGTTCTGGGTTCCCTATGGCGATCTCGAAGCGAAGCGAAGCCGCAGGGCCAGTCGTAGTCCAAACCGATCCGGCCCCAGGTCCTGCACACGCCGTCATCGACTGTCCGGCCTCGTCCTGAGAGACGATCCAGGCCCCGAGTGCCGGCACAGTGCTCTAATCCCGCGGCAGGCCAGACCTCCTTCGTCCACAACTCGACGACTTCGTCATCGCGCTCGATCGCCCGTCGAGCAGGCCGCTGCCACGACCAGCCGTTCCGCTTCAGCAGCCACCAGGTGCCTGCCTTCCACGGTGTACGAGACGTGACTCCACCCACGCGTAAACGCGCGGGCTTCCTGTGTCGGTGGCTAGGCCACGTCTCAGAGGACCAGCCCGGCCCTGTTGATGACGTTCTTCGCGCCGACGTGGTCCGCGTTGGCAGTGAAGCCGCATGCGGTGCACGTGAAGTCGGCTTGGGTGACCCGGTTCTCCTTGGCGACGTGCCCGCAGGCGGGGCAGGTGCGGGAGGTGTTGCGGGCGTCCACCGGGATCACGCGGCGAGCGGCACTCTCAGCCTTCTGCGCCAGGATGCCGAGGAACAGTCCCCAACCCGCGTCGAGGATGCTGCGGTTGAGCCCGGCCTTGGCGGCGGCACCGTTCGGGATGAACGCGCCGTCACGTGCGGGGTCGGGTTTGGGTGCGGGCGACTTGGTCATGCCCGCTGTGTTCAGCTTCTCGTGGGCGATCACGTCGTGACCGCGGATCAGTTCGTTCGCCCGCTTGTGGTGGTGGTCCAGGCGTTGCCGCCGGATCTTCGCGTGAATCGTGGCGACCTTGCGGGCGGCTGCCCGGTGCTTCTTGGTGCGCCGGCGGGTGCGCTTGGGGAAGGTGGCAAGGTGCTGCTGGGCGGCGGCCAGCTCGGCGGCCATCGCCTGGAGGAAGCGCGGGTTTTCGACGTGCTCACCGTTGGACGTGGTGAGGAAGCGTGTCACGCCCATGTCGATGCCGATGATGCGGCCCGTTGCCGGAAGCGGCTCGGCAGCCACCTGGTCGCAGGCGAGGACGACGTACCAGCGGCGGCCTTCCCGCTTGATACTGATCGTCTTTACGCGGCCCTTGACGGGCCGGTGCTGGTGCACGCGGACGTGCCCGACACCTTGCAGGCGGACGCGGGTCTGCGCATCGTGCGGGGTGGAGTCCCAGCGGCAGCCGTCGCCGTCCTTCGGAAAGGTCACGGTGTCGAAGTGCCCGACGCCCTTGAACCTTGGGTATCCGGGCGTGAGACCGGCCTTCACCCGCTTGAAGAAGGCTTGGAACGCCTTGTCCAGGCGGCGCAAGGTCGCCTGCTGCGAGCTGAAGGACCAGCGGCCCTGCCGCTCAGGGTCGAACGCCCGGATCTCCTTGAGCTGCGCGGACTGATCCCCGTACCTGATCGAGGTCTTCGAGGCGTGCCGGTAGGCGTCGCGGCGTTCCTGCAAAGCCCCGTTGTAGAGCGAGCAGTGATCCCGCAGCATCTCGGCAAGGGCCTGCTCCTGGCGCACAGTCGGCCTGAGAAGGAACGTGTGGGCGCGTATCAACCCCGCGCCTCCTTGTCCTTCTTCCCGGGACGTTCCCACTGGGTGTTGATGTAGTTCTCTACCGTCGCCGCGCTCACGGCGCCGACCGATGCGGCGAAGTACGACGATGACCACAGCGTGGGCATCCGCGACTTCAGGTGCGGGAACTCCGCCCGCAGGACGCCGGAGGTGAAGCCCTTGAACTGGTTGGCCACGTATGAGGCAGAAGACTTCGGGTCGTGCTTGACGAACAGGTGGACGTGGTCGGGCATCACCTCAAGGTCGATGATCTCCCACCCGCGCTCGTCGGCCTTCTGCCGGATCAGCTCGTCCAGGCGTTCCGCGACCCGGCCGCCGAGGACCGGACGGCGGTACTTCGGGCACCACACCACATGGAGGCCGAGGTCGTACACGCCGCCGGAAAACCGGCGAACCTTCCTGGTCACAGTCACACGATCACTATACACATGCGACAGATCTAGTGCGGCAGAGAGACTACACAGGTGAACAGTGCAGATCCGTGCACCGAGTTGAGGTCAGAGCAGCTCAGAGAAGCCATTCCCCACCCCGCTAAAGCGGGGCGTCCCCTGGCTAGGTCCTGATGGAAGAGTCGGCCGATCAGGGTCTTCACTCGCGCCAGCGTCCACCGCCGATCGGCCCAACCGAGAACCGGCGGTCCCCTCTCCAACTCATGTTCAAGCCGGTCGACCTGGGCCGCGCTGAGCTCGGGCCGTCCGGGCGAGCCTGCGGACAGCTACCGCAACCTCATCTCGCCCCGCTCCCGCCAGGCCCTGCGCCATCGCTCGATCGACCGCTCGCTGACCCGTAGCGCGGCCACGATCTCCCGGTTCTTCTCCCCCGGTTCGCAGCGTTCCACGGCCTGCGGCCGGACCCCCTCCCACGCGGCCTGCCCGCAGCGGTCAACCCGCCACCCTGCGCCTATCTGACGCACCAAGTGGCTACCAGCGCCGACCGGCCCGCAGGCAACATCACCCGTGCAAGTTCAGCAGCTGCGACGGCCCACGCCCGCTACGCCCTCGAATAGAACCACTTGACCTTCGGATCCATATCCTCTGGCCGACCTGGCTGCCGCCGGTAATCGTCCCGTTTTCGGTTCACTGGCCGACGCTGGTTTCGATATAGAACCTCGTGAGCGCAAACAGAATCAGGAGATCGAGTGTCATCATGGGAATGGACCATGCCGGATAGTGTGGGACGAACATGAACTGGGTGATCAGGCTGATCGCTGCCACCGCTGCGCCAGCCCCGCGGCCCCAGCTCTTTTCCGCCAGGACTGCCACGCCGGTGATGACGAGCAGCACACCGACGATGAGGTGGATAACGCCCCAGGTGGTCAGGTCGAACCAGTAGGTGTAGCTGGACGAGGTGGCGAACAGGCTGTCCTGTGCGATGCCGGATACGCCCATGAGGATGCTGAACGACCCGCTGAGCGTCATCATGGCCCCACCGGCCAAGGTGGCGCCGCTGAGCGTTTTGCCGCCGCGCGCTCGCTGTGTCTTGTCGGGTATCGCTGTCATGGTCATCGCCTCCCTGCCGGCGCGGTCAGCGACGCACAGTGGAGTACGCGAAGCCGGCCACGCCTCCCTGCCAGGATCGCCGTAATCGTTCGGTATCGCGACTGCGATCTCGGGCATGCGGCGTGGAAGGTAACCCCCGCAGCAACTTCGGCGTGAAGTGGCCGGTGCTGTGGTCGATCCGTTCCACCAGCAGTTCGTGGTCCGCTTTCAGGTGCAGGAAGAAGACGCCGGGGCAGGCCGCTCGCAACGTGTCCCGGTCCTGCAACACGCGGCACTCGACAGGGAACTTCAGACGCCTCGATGACCCCGGGCCTTGGACGTCACCCTCGTACAACCCGAGCTGGTCGTGGCAGTCGCGTCAACGGCGCACCGCCTCGCTACCTGGCCCCGATCCCGATCACGGTAGAGGTCATTTGGTCATAGCCGCGGTTGCGGCCGGTGCACAGGACTTGCGGCAGGGACGACCGACCCGGCCGACGGACCGGCGGGACCACGTCGAGCAGTGGCAGCAGCTGAGTGATATGACTGCGGTTGCTGCCGTCAGCGGGACCGTGAGCGGAATGCCGCGCCCGTCGGTGATGAACTGAGGGAGGCGCCGTCTCCCTGACCTTGTCCGCTCAGTTCCTCGGCGGGCCCTGTGCGGCCCCACTTCGGCTGCGCACCCGTCACGCCTGGGCGATCGTGGGTCCGCCCCGATGGCTGCGGTACCGCCGGCGCCTGCCGCGATGGTCGTGCGGAGCGCTGACGGCTGGGCCAGAGGTCCCGGACCTGGAGCCTTCACGCAGCGCGTCGGCCCGTTCCACCATGCGACCAGATTTGACATTAGGCAATCTTATGGGCGATAAAGAAGCTCCTTTGGGTTGAGCTTCACGCAGCGTGATTTACAGCGCGTGATCGGGCGAGACCCCTCTGCTCCATGAATCGGGTGTCACCGTGTCCCACGCCGCCGTCTCCCTCCAGCCGACCGACCCCGCCGGGGAGTGGCAGGCGTGGTGCGAGGACCGGCGGCGTGCCGTCACCTCGCCCACCGGGAACCTGGCACTGGTCGAGACCCGCTGGCTCCCCGCCGGCGAGCGGCCCGACCTCGCCGCCGCCGGTGACGCACAGCCGCCGCAGGTGACGGTGACGGCGCTCGAGCGCGCGGACCTGGTCACCGGTGAACCCGAGTACGGCCTGCGGTTCTGGGACGCCCAGTCGCCCGCGATCCAGCACTTCGAGGGCATCGACACCTTCCCGTACGACCCGGCGTGGGTCCTGGAGGCCACATACACCCCGGTGTCCGGTGCCCGGAAGGTGGCCTTCGAGCACATCCGGGACAACGGCGGCACCCGTGAGCTCGTGGTGCCCGGTGACATCTCCCTCACCGTGGACGGCCGCGACTACACACTGAGCGCCTTCGACGACGACGGCACCCTGCTCCTCGTCTTCGGCGACCCCACCAACGGCGACAGCACCTACGGAGCCGGGCGCTTCCTCTTCGTCACCCACACCGGAGAGGGTCGCGTCCTCCTCGACTTCAACCGGGCCTTCGTGCCGCCCTGCGGATTCTCCGACCAGTACAACTGTCCGATGCCGCCGCGGCAGAACCGCTTCCACCTGCCCGTCGAGGCCGGCGAGAAGCGCCCCGTCTTCCGCGACGGCTTCCTCGAGCAGCACTGACCATCCGCTCCACCTGAGCTCTCCTCCCGGGCTTCCGCAGTCCCGCAGCACGAAAGCGCGTACTTCCGATGAGCATCAAGAAGACCTCCGTGTTCTCCGTGGCCACCGCCGCCGCCCTCGCGGTGACCCTCACCGCCTGCGGCGGTGGGACGGGCGCCGGGAGCGCCTCCGGCGCGTACGACAAGAACGCCACGGTCAACATCGGCTCGCTCTACGAGCCGCAGAACCTCGACAACACCGCCGGCGGTGGCCAGGGCGTGACCGAGGCCCTGAACGGCAACGTCTACGAGGGGCTGTTCCGGCTCACCGACGACGGCAAGGTCGAGAAACTGCTCGCCCAGGACTACAAGGTGAGCGACGACGGGCTCACCTACACCTTCACCCTCCGCGACGGTGTGAAGTTCCACAGCGGCAAGACGCTCACCAGTGCCGACGTCAAGTACAGCCTGGAGAAGGTGCTCGGGAAGGACTCTCAGTCCGCGCGCAAGAGCAACCTCGAGGTCGTCAAGGACATCGCCACCCCGGACGCCAGGACCGTCAAGGTCACCCTCTCAAAGAAGTCGATCTCCTTCGTCTACAACCTCTCCTACGTCTGGATCATCAACTCCCAGGCGAAGAACCTGAAGTCGACCGAGGACGGCACCGGGCCGTACAAGCTGAACAAGTGGACCCGCGGCTCGGCCCTCAGCCTCGACCGGTTCGCGGGCTACTGGGGCCACGCGGCCGCCAGCAAGCAGGTCGTCTTCCACTACTACAAGGACGCCACCGCGCTGAACAACGCGCTGCTGACCAATGCCGTCGACGTCGTCACCAGCGAGCAGTCCCCGGACGCCCTGGCGCAGTTCAAGAACAACCAGAACTACAAGATCACCGACGGCAACTCGACCACCAAGCTGCTGCTCGCCTTCAACGACAAGGCGAAGCCCTTCACCGACGTCAGGGTCCGCCAGGCCGTCTCCGCCGCCATCGACGACAAGAAGCTCCTCGAATCCGTCTGGGGCGGCTACGGCAAGCTCATCGGCTCGATGGTGCCGCCTACCGACCCGTGGTACGAGGACCTCACCAAGGTCAACGCGTACGACCCCGCGAAGGCCAAGCAGCTGCTCGCCGAGGCCGGTTACAAGAACGGCTTCGACATCACCCTGGACACTCCCAACTACGACCCGCACCCGACCGCCGCGACCTTCATCAAGTCGCAGCTCGCCAAGGTCGGCATCACGGTCAAGATCAACACCATCACGCCGGACGAGTGGTACACGAAGGTCTACCAGAACCACGACTTCACGGCCACGCTCCAGGAGCACGTCAACGACCGCGACCTGGTCTGGTACGGCAACCCCGACTTCTACTGGGGGTACGACAACAAGCAGGTCCAGCAGTGGGTGGCGCAGTCCGAGGAGGCGTCCACCGCGGCCGGGCAGACCGCGCTGCTGAAGAAGGTCAACCGCAAGACCGCCGAGGACGCGGCCAGCGACTGGCTGTACCTGTACCCGCAGATCGTGGTCGCGAGCAGCAAGCTGTCCGGCTACCCGCACAACGGTCTCAACTCCCAGTTCTTCGCGTACGACATCAAGAAGACGGGCTGATGACGCGTTACCTTCTGCGTCGCCTGGCCTTCCTGGTGGTGTCGCTGGTGCTGGCGAGCGTCGTGCTGTTCTTGCTGCTGCGCATGCTGCCCGGTGACCCCGCCAACGCCCTCACCTCGGTGGGGGCGAGCCCCGAACAGATCGCGGCGGCACGGCACTCCATCGGTTCCGACAAGCCGCTGCCCGAGCAGTTCACCCACTGGATCGGGCAGTTGGCGAGCGGTGACCTCGGCACGTCCTTCGTCAGCTCGCTGCCGGTCGGGCCCGAGGTCCTGGCGCGGCTGAACGTCACGGTCCCGCTCACGCTCGCGGCCTTCGTGCTGGCCGTCGTCATCGCGGTCCCGGCCGGCTTCGCCGCCGCGTACAAACGGCACACCTGGTACGGCGCGCTGCTCAGCGGGATCTCCCAGCTGGGCATCGCCGTCCCCGTGTTCTGGCTCGGCATGATCCTGATCGCGGTGTTCGCGCTGAACGCCGGCTGGCTGCCCGCGGGCGGCTTCCCGCCCGACGGTTGGGCCCAGCCCGCCGAGGCGGTCCGCTCCCTCATCCTGCCCGTCGTCACCATCGCACTGGTGATGAGCGCCTCGCTCATCCGCTACGTCCGCTCCGCCACGCTCGACGTCCTGGACAGCGACTACTTGCGCACTGCCCGCGCCCTGGGCTCCTCCTTCTCAGGGGCCATGTGGCGGCACGGCCTGCGCAACGCCTCCGTGCCGGTGATCTCCGTCCTCGGTATGGAACTGGCGTCCACGCTGCTCGGAGCGGTCGTCGTGGAGTCCGTGTACGCTCTGCCCGGCCTTGGCTCCTTCCTCGCCACCGGCATCTCCCAGCACGACTATCCCGTCATCCAGGGCGTGCTGTTCGTGTCCACGCTGGCAGTGCTGGTCATCGGCTTCGCCGCCGACCTCGTCCAGCGGATCATCGACCCGCGGCTGCGGGACAGGCTTTCCGGAGGCGCCCGATGACAGGCGTGCAGAAGACCGGCCAGGCACCCGAGGAGACGGGCCGCACACCCGGGACGTCGTCGGCCACGCCGGCCAAGTCCGTCGAGTCGGCGAAGCAGGGGGCCCGGCGCTCGTACACGCTGATCGCCGGCTGTGTCCTGGCGGGCCTGATCGTCCTGCTCGCGGCCGTGTCGTTCGTATGGCTGCCGTACGCCCCCGACGACACGTCCGGCACCCGGCTCGCGGCACCCGGCGCGGGCCATCTGCTGGGCACCGACAAGCTCGGCCGGGATCTGTTCACCCAGCTGATGACCGGCTCCCGGATCGCCGTCGAGGCGGGCCTCGGCTCGGTCCTGACCGCCGCCTTGATCGGCGTCAGCCTGGGCGTGCTCAGCGCGTTCGCACTGGGCTGGCTCGACGACACGCTCGCCGCGTTCCTCGACATCCTCATCGCCTTCCCGACGCTCCTGCTCGCGATGCTCATCGTCGCCGCGCGCTCCGCCACTCTCGGCTCGGCCGTGCTGGCGATCGGGCTCGCCCAGAGCGCGGTCGTCGCACGGCTGGTGCGCATCCTGGTCAAACGGGTCCTGGCGCAGGACTACATCACGGCCGCACGCACCTCCGGCACCTCCTGGCCCAGGGTCGTGGCCGGACATGTGCTGCCCAACATATGGCCCACGCTGGTGGTGAACCTGGCCCTCCAGTTCGGCCTCGCGGTCCTCGCCGAGGCAAGCCTGTCGTACCTGGGCCTGGGCGCGCCGCCACCCAACGCCTCGTGGGGCCGCATGCTTCAGGAGGCCCAGGCCACCTTCACCACGGCCCCGGCCGGGGCCCTCGCCCCCGGCGTCCTGCTCGTGCTGCTCGTCATCGGCGTGAACCTGATCGCCGACGGCCTGCGCGACACCCTCGACCCCACGGCACGGCGGAGGCGAGCGTGACCCTTCTCGACATACGCGACCTGACCATCCGCACGGCCGACGGGCGCGTCCTCGTCGACCGCCTGTCCCTGACCGTCTCCCCCGGCGAACGGCTCGGGCTCATCGGCGAGTCCGGCTCCGGGAAGTCGTTGACCACGCTCGCCGTGCTCGGCCTGCTGCCCGAGGGCATGACCGCCACCGGCAGCGTCGAACTCGCCGGCACCCAGATCGTGGAGGCGAGCGAGAAGCAGCTGAACGGCGTGCGCGGCCGGGACGCCGCGATCGTCTTCCAGGAACCGCTCACCGCGCTCGACCCCCTGATGCGTGTCGGCCGGCAGCTCGCCGAACCCCTGCGGCGACGGCGGGGGCTGCGGGGCACCGAGCTCAAGCGGGCCGTGACGCAGGCGCTGGAACAGGTGCGGCTGCCCGAGCCCGGCCGGATCGCGCGTGCCTTCCCGCACCAGATCTCCGGCGGCCAGCGCCAGCGCGCCGCGCTCGCCCTGGCGCTGGCCTGCGAGCCGAAACTGCTCATCGCCGACGAACCGACCACGGCCCTCGACGTCTCCGTGCAGGCCGAGATGCTCGACCTCGTCGACACCCTGGTACGTGAGCGGGAGATGGCCGTCCTCTTCGTCAGCCATGACCTCGCGGTCGTCGCCCGGATCACCGACCGCGCCGTGGTCATGAAGGACGGCCGGGCCGTCGAGCGGGGCGACGTGCGGGAGATCGTCCGGCACCCACGCCAGGAGTACACCAAGGCCCTGGTGGGAAGCGCCCGGCGGCTGGAGTCCGCCCTGGACGTCAGGAGCGCCCGATGACCCGCGACGAGTCCGAGGACCGCGCGACGGCCGCCGCGCCGGGCACGCCCACACCCGAGGTCGCGGCCGCACCGCCCACGCCCCTGCTGGCACTCGGCAGCACCTCCCTGCAGTACCGGGGAAGCGCGGCACCCGTGGTCCAGGACGTCTCCCTCGCCGTGGAGCCCGGCCGGAGCCTCGCCCTCGTCGGAGAGTCGGGTGCCGGCAAGACGACCCTGCTGCGGCTGCTGCTCGGCCTCACCCGTCCCACCTCCGGGACCGTGCGCTTCGACGGCGACGTGCTCGACCCGCGCGACCGCGGGCAGATGCGCCGCTTCCGGCGCACCGTGCAGTGCGTCTTCCAGGACCCGTACTCGTCGCTCGACCCGCGCCGCCGCGTCGGCGGCATCGTGGCCGAGCCTCTGCGCTCGCTCGGCCTCGACACCAGGCGTACGGCGGCGCCCAAGGTGGCCGAGGCCCTGGAGCGGGTCGGGCTGCCGGCCGACGCCGCCGAACGCTATCCGCACGAGTTCTCCGGCGGCCAGCGCCAGCGCATCGCCATCGCTCGCGCGACCGTGTGTCATCCCAAGGTGCTGCTCGCCGACGAGCCTGTCAGCGCGCTCGACGTCACCACGCGCGTCAAGGTGGTCGACCTGCTCGCCGAGCTGAAGCACGAACAGGGCCTGACTCTGGTGATGGTCTCCCACGACCTGTCGGTCGTCGCCTCCCTGTGCGAGCGCACCGCGGTGCTGGAGCGCGGCCGCGTCGTCGAGCAGGGCGACACCGCCCAGGTGCTCGGCGACCCGGCGCACCCGTACACGCGCCGCCTGATCGACAGCGTGCCCCGCCTGCCCGCCTGAGGCAGGGTGCCGCGTGAGCCGTCGGGTCAGCAGGTGCGGACAGACCTACGCCAGGGCCGCGCTCGCGAACGCGGTCCGAGAGTCGGTGTTGCGCCGGCCCGTCACCCGAATGCGGAGCGTGCCCCCCATGCTGCTGCGCTCCCAGGTGATGCCGGCCAGTTCGCGGCGGCCGAAGTGGCCATGGGCCGCGGTCTGGTGGCACGGGCTCGGTTCGCCTTGATCTCGGCAGAATGACGTCGTGCCGCTCGGCGCTGATGCGGACGGGCGGGACTCAGGTAGCGCACCGGGTTGGTGCCGCCGCGGCGCACGACCTGCTGCCGCTTCCACGCCTCTTGGCCGGTCACTCTGCATACCCCGAAGGCTCAGCCACCGCGCCTCCACCAGTCGGATCGGAGTCACCGCACATTCCACCAGCACGAACAGCTGCCGGGTCGGCCCGCCCGGCGACTCGGTAGTGGTGCCGCGCCCTCGCCCCCCGATCAGAGCCACCTCGGCTCCGTGCGCGGCGCCCGGACGGTGGAGCTCGGCGCGCGTGGCCGCTCAGGCGACCTCCACCCGGGCGCGGCGTGCCTGGCGGAGGAGTTCGCCCCACCACCGCAGCTCGTCGAGCATCGCCTTCGCGGCGCTGTTCGGGCCCGCCGGGTCCCGTAGCTCGCCCTCCGGGCCGAAGAGCTCGTAGTAGCGGGGGAACGTCACGGCGTTGCGCACCGTGTGGGCCTGGAGTTCGGCGAAGATCTGGCGGAGCTGCTCGATGGCGAGCAGGCCGCCGCTGGCTCCGCTGTAGCCGACGAAGCCGATCGGCTTGGCCTCCCACTCCGTGTAGTGCCAGTCGATCGCGGCCTTCAGGGAGGCGGGGAAGCTGCGGTTGTAGTCGGGTGTCACCACGACCACCACGTCGGCCTCCTCGAGCCGGCGGGTGAGGTCCGCCATCCCGGCGGGGCGGGCCATACGGGGTTCGAGGGCGGGCGGCACCGCCGGGAGGGCGAGGGTCAGGGTCGTGTCGGCGAGATCGACGAGGTTCACCGTGAAGCGGCCGTACGCCTCGGCCCGTTCCGCGAACCACTTCGCGACCACCGGGCCGAAGCGGCCCTCCCGGACGCTGCCGATGATGATCGCGAGGTTGAGGGGCTCATCGCTCCGTGGCTCAGTGCGCATGATGGTCCGGCACCTTTCCTTGTGCTGGGGTCTGCTGGATCTCCTTCGAATCTGCCCGCGCTGCCGGGTGCAGGGGAGGCCGGGCCGAGGCTGGTAGTGCCAGGGCCACGATCCGGACGGGCGTGGCTGTTACGTTCACCGGGTGAGCGACAACGAGCTGGGACTCTTCCTCCGCAGCCGCCGCGAGGCCGTCGCCCCCGCCGACGTGGGGCTGCCCACCGGGCCGCGCCGCCGGACGCCGGGGTTGCGCCGGGCCGAGCTGGCCACGCTCGCCGGGGTCAGCGTGGAGTATGTGACCCGGCTCGAGCAGGGGCGCGACCGCAGGCCGTCCGCGCCCGTGCTCTCGGCGCTCGCCGACGCGCTGCGGCTGACCGCGAGCGAGCGGGTCCATCTGCACCGGCTCTCCAAGGGGGCCGAGGCCGGGTTCACCTGCCGGGGCGGCGCGGTGCCCGGCCGCACGGTGCGGCCCACCGTGCGGGCGCTGCTGGACCGCCTCGAACCCACCCCGGCCGTTCTGCTCAACGGGCTGGGCGAGCTCCTTGCCTGGACCGAGGCGTACGAGCGGCTCACCCGGCCGCTGGGTCTCCTCGATGCCCACGGCTCGGACGGAGGGCCGCCCAGCCTCGTCCGCTACGTCTTCACCGACGCGCGGGCACGCACCGCCTACCCCGACTGGGACCGAATCGCCGACGACCAGGTGGCCGCACTCAAGCGGGGGCCGTTCCGCGCGGACCCCCACATCGCCGCGGTCGCCGACGAGCTGACCGTGACCGCCGGTCCGGACTTCGCCGAGCGGGTGGCGACCCTGCCCGGCCTGCCGAGGGCGAGCGGCGTCCTGCGTCTGATCCACCCCGAGGAGGGGGAACTCCGCCTGGGCTACGAGACACTGGAGTTGCCCGCCGACGACGATCAGCGCCTGGTGGTGCACATCCCCGCCGACGACGCCTCCACCGCCGCGCTGGACCGGCTCACGGGCCGCCGGTCAGGGGCGCTGCGCGCGGTGTCCGGCTGGGACCGCTGAAGCCACTCGGCCATCCAGTCAGCGCAAGCCCGGCCGGGGACGCGTCAGGAAGCCGCGGTGCCGCGGCACGAGCGCTACGGGGCCGGGCGCAGGATCGCCCCGGCAGGTGAGCGATTGGGGCGGTTCACCTCGCCACGGTACGTGGGACGTCGTCCGGGACGGCCACGTGGTCCCAAACCCGGAGGCCTCATCCGACGAACTGCAATGCGCACCCGGCATCCAGCGGTCAGGGCTTCTCCGGCTTCTTCGGCGGTGGCACCGCACCGACGGCGGGACCGGCACGCATGAAGGCCGTCACGGAGTTCACACCGGACGTGACGCCCGGGGTGAGCGGTGTCCCCGTACACATGACTGACAAGAAGCTGTCACACGCGGACCGGAATGCCGGTTCGGCCGCCGGCCGTTCTGACTGACATGACCGTAGGAGTAGCGCTCAACGCGTCCGACGCACGCAACCAGGTCGACGCCACCGTGGAGCTGGCCCGCGAGGCCGCGGCGGCCGGTCTGCGGTCGGCCTGGTTCGGCCAGACCTTCGGCGCGGACTCACCCCAGCTGGCGGCGATCGTCGGGCGCGAGGTACCCGGACTGCAGGTGGGTACCTCCGCGATCCCTGTCTTCGGCCGGCACCCGCTGCTCGTCTCCAGCCAGGCCCAGACCGCCCAGGCCGCGACGCGCGGCCGCTACCACCTCGGGCTGGCCCTGGGCACCAAGCTGCTGACGGAGACCGGGTTCGGCCTGCCTTTCGAGCGGCCCATCGCCCGTCTGCGTGAATTCCTCACCGCTCTGAGGCAGTTGACGCAGACCGGTACGGCCGACTTCCACGGTGAGCTGCTCACCGCCGCCACGCCGGTCCCCGCGCGCGTACCGGGCGCCGAGAGCGGTGTTCCCCTGCTGGTCGCCGCGATGGGGCCGCAGGCGCTGCGCGTCAGCGGTGCGCTGGCCGACGGGATCCTCCCGTATCTGGCCGGACCGCGCGCTCTGGCGGAACACATCGTTCCGGCCGTGACCGCCGCGGCCGAGGACGCGGGCCGTCCCGCCCCTCGGATCGTGGCCCTGGTGTCCGGCGTGGTCACGGACGACGTGGAGCCGGTGCGGACGAAGGTCGCCGAGCAGCTCGCCTTCTACGAACAGATCCCGTCCTACGCACGGGTCATCGAACTCTCCGGCGGCCGACGGGCCGCCGACGTGGCCGTGATCGGCGACGAGAAGACGGTCGCCGCCGAGGTACGGCGTTACCGGGACGCCGGGGCCACCGAGGTCGTCTTCTCGGGCACCGAGATCGCTGGAGAGGCGGACCGGCGACGCACCTGGGCGCTGCTCGGCGAACTGGCCGACTGAGTGCGGGCGGCGGGAGCCGACCCGACACATGCCCGGCACACCATGGCGAGGCCGAGCCTCGCGGGACGAAGGAGTATCCATGACCACTGAAGTCACCACGACGGATCTTGAGGCCTTCACCGAGGACTGGCTGGACTGGTACCGCGTCCAGGAGGCCCGGCTCGCCGACCCGCACGGGTTTCTGGCGGTCACCGGCCTGCACTGGCTCGACGACCGGCCGCAGCGCTTCCCCGACGCCCCCGGCGCCTGGCGTACCGGCCGCGACGGGGTCGTCGTCACCCTCGACGACGGTGAGGAACTGGTTGTCGAGGGAAGGCCGGTGCAGGGCGAGTACCGCTTCGGTGTGCTTCCCGAGCGCGGTGGCGTCGACACGGCCTGGGGAGACGCCGTGATCGAGGTTGCCAAGCGCGGTGGAAACGACATCGTGCGTCCCCGGCACCCGGACGCGCCGTTGCGTGCCGCCTTCACCGGAACGCCCGCCTACGCACCCCACCCGCGCTGGGTCGTGACGGGCCGTTATCTCCCCTTCGACGAGCCGAGGCCGACCACCGTGGGCGCCGCGGTAGAGGGGCTTGAGCATGTGTACGACGCCCCGGGCCGGATCGAATTCGACCTGGCCGGGCGCCGATTGTCCCTCACCGCCTTCCCCGGTCACGGTGCGGGCCGACTGATGGTGCTGTTCACCGATGCGACCTCCGGGGTCACCACCTACGCCGCGAACCGGGTCCTGGCCGTGGAGCCGCCCGCCCCCGACGGCACGGTCGTGCTGGACTTCAACCGCGCGGCGAACCTTCCATGCGCGTACACGGACCTGGCCACCTGCCCGCTGCCGCCGGCGGAGAACCGACTGCCCGTGGCGATCGAGGCCGGCCAGAAGATCCCTCGCGAGCGCCGCGGGTCCTGACCGGCCCGAGCCGCGCCGGCAGACTCAAGATCGCTGTCGTCGAGGTCCGACCTGCCAACGCTCACCGGCAAGGGAGGTCGGCACCGGTCCGAAGCCGGATGCCTGCTGCTCCGGAACCCCCACGTACGTGTGGACGCGAATGATGTCGGCGTCTGCGAACAGATCCGCAAGCGTCAGCTCCGCGGCGATCTGCGGCGCCTGGGGCGCGGGGTGAACCGGATAGTGGAGCAGCTATCGCTGTTCACCGGCGAGGTGACCCGAGTGCCCGGTCAGCCGACACATGAACGCATGGGCGGGAGACCGCAGTTGGCACACATCACCCCGGGGGAACGCGTGCAGGCAACTGCCGAGGGTGGATGGAGCACGCATCCCGGCGAACGCCCTGACCGTCGCGTCGCGCCGCAGTACGTCGGTGTCGTCGATACCATCCGCGCCCGCGAGCATCGCGGTGACCAGCGGCATCACCTTCGCGTCCGGTGCTGCCCCGGCCCCGTCGCCCGCTAGTACGAACGGACCCTCATGCGCACTGGTTCGGGCAAACACACTGCTCGGCCAGGCTGTGAGCTCGACGGTGAGTGGTCACGTTCGAATCATACTCGATTTGAATGATGTCCTTAATCAATACGTTTACCTTCCCGCCATGCTGCACTTGACGGCCTTGACGGCCTGGGGCCGACGTATGCCCTCATGGGTACGGAACATCTGGCGAGAGGTCGTGGCCTTCGGCCTGGTCGGCGCCGTCGCGTTCGTGGTGGAGACGGCGAGCTTCAACTTCCTGATCTTCGGTTCGCCGCACCACGGCGGGCCGTTGGGCTCCACACCGGTCCTCGCCTCCGCGATCGCCACGCTCCTGGCCATGGTGGTCAGCTGGCTGGGCAATCGCTACTGGACGTATCGGGACCGTAAGAGAACGGTCGACCGACGCGAGGTCGCCTGGTTCATCGCCGTCAACCTGGCCGGGCTGGCGGTCACCGCCTTCCCCGTCTACGTCGCGCACGAAGTGTTCGCGCTGTCCTCCCCGTGGAGCGACAACGCGGCCCGCCTGGTGGGGTGGGCGGCGGCGACGCTGATGCGGTTCGCCGCGTACCGCGCCCTCGTCTTCACCCCATACCGAGAGGACTCCCCGGACGTGCCCGCGACGACCGACCGTCGGCGTGCGATCTCCCGTGCCGCTCGGCCGGACGACCTCCTCTGGCCCTGCTTCCTGGCCGTGGTGGCCGCGATCTGCGGCTGGGCCGTCTCCGTGGCGTTCCACCCCGGCTTCCTCAGCCAGGACAGCCTCGAGCAGCTGACACAGGCACAGGGGGTGCGGCCGGTGACCGACTGGCACCCGCCGGTCATGGCTCTGCTCTGGCGCACTCTCATCGACATCACCGGCGCACTGTCGGCGATGGCTGCGCTCCAGACCGCCGTGCTGTGGGGCACCCTCTGGGTGCTTGCGGTCGTGCTGTGGCGCCGGACCGGCAGCCGCCCCTTGTCGCTGCTGATGCTCGGCTTCGGCCTCGCCCCGCATGTCCTCACCTTCACCGGGGTGGTGTGGAAGGACGTGCACATGGCGTACGCACTGCTGGCCGTGTGCGCTGTCGCGCTCGTCGCGCGAGAGCTGCCGGAGGGACGGGAGCGGGCCCGTTGGGGGTTGTTGGTCCTCGGCATGCTCTTGCTCACCTACGCGATGCTGGTGCGCAAGAACGGGCTCCCGGCCGTCGTACCGATCTTCCTGCTGCTGGTGTTCGCGCTCTGGCCGCGTCCCGGGCGGCGCCGCTGGCTGGTCGCCGCGGGGTCACTGCTGGCGATCGCCGCCGTCGGCAGCCTGGGGGTGTCCTCGGCCGCCCACCCGCTCGCGGTGCGCCAGTACGCGCAGATTCCCCTCGACGACCTGGTCCACGTACTCACCCCGCAGCAGGTGCGCTCCGCCGCGACGAAGGCCGGTGCGACCCCCGAGTTCACCGACGACCTGTGGGCGACCGCGCGGACCTGCCAACACGAGGACATCCTCTGGGACGCCTACTTCGCCTGCTACCCGCACAAGCCGGGCGATCGGGCTGCGGTCGGCCCCCACATCGAGGCCGACCAGGCCGACGTCCTGCTGAAGATGTGGACGCAGCAGATGCCGCACCACGCGACCCGCTACCTCGAGTACCGCTCGCGTACCTTCACCCGGCTGCTGTTCCAGGGCAATCTCCAGTACCTCGGCGGTGATTCCGCCGTCATGCCGAAGGACGTCCGGGTCAACAAGACACTGGACGCGGCCATGAAGTCCTATGTGATGGGCTTCGACCGCGACTTCCCCTGGCTGTTCCAGGGTTGGTTCTGGCTGGTGGTCTCGCTGGTGCTGGCACTGCGCCGCCGCTGGGCCGGCCCGTGGTCGCGAGAGCTGCGGCTGCTCGGGATGAGTGGTGTCCTCTACATCGCCACCTACCTGCCCACCGCCCCCCAGGCCAACTACCGCTACGTGTACTGGCCCGCGATCGCCGGCACCCTCGGGATACTGCTGGCGGTGAGCGGGGCGATCGTGGCGCGGCTCACGGCCCACCCCACCCAGGACACCGGGTCCACCGCGGCGGCCGAGGCCCTCGTGAGCGGTCCGTCCACTGCGGACCCGCCCGCGCCGCACCGGTCGGCACCGGTCCTCGCCTGAACATCACCACCGGCTGATCCCGGCACCGGGCGCGCCCGTGCCGGGTGGCTGTCGAAGCTCTCCGGCACGTCCTGCCAGGGGGCTGCCACTACGGAACCGCCACATCACCGCGTCGAAGTGGCCGCGCCGGTCAGGGATCGGTTCAACGCTCCCAGCCGCAGGTGCGGCTCGATCAACTCCCACTCGGCATCTGTCAGATCACCCCACATCACGCGACCGGTCTACCGCACCCGGCACCACCCGGTTGCGGGGAGGACCGATCCCGTGATCTCAACTCAGAACACTCCTAGAGGACCACGGAATGAACCCTACAATCGCGTGCGTCGTCCCCTGCTACAACGAGGAGGCTGCCGTAGGCAAGGTCGTGCGCGATCTGCGTGCGTCGCTGCCCGAGGCGGCCATCTACGTCTACGACAACGCCTCGACGGACAACACGGTCGCCGAGGCTCTGGCGGCGGGCGCGATCGTGCGCCAGGAGCCGCGCAAGGGCAAGGGCAACGTGATTCGACGGGCGTTCGCCGACGTCGAGGCCGACGCACTGCTGATCATCGACGGCGACGACACCTATGACGCCTCCCGTGCCCGAGAGATGGTCGACCTGCTCTTCGAAGGCCCCTACGACCAGGTGGTCGGCGCCCGTCGAGAGATCGAGGAGACGGCCTACCGGCCCGGGCACGCGGTCGGCAACAAGATGCTGACGGGCGCCGTCCGGACGCTGTTCGGCAACGACGTGAGCGACATGCTCAGCGGTTATCGCGTGTTCTCGCGGCGGTACATAAAGTCCTTCCCGGCACTGTCACGCGAGTTCGAGACAGAGACCGAGATGACGGTGCACGCCCTCAGTCTGCGTCTGCCCACCACCGAGCTGGAGATCGACTTCAAGGACCGGCCCGCCGGAAGCGTGAGCAAGCTGCGCACGTACCGCGACGGTTGGCGCATCCTGAAGCTCATCCTGGGCCTGGCCCGGCGCCAGCGCCCCTCGCAGTTCCACGCAGCGATCGCCGGCCTGTTGACGATCATCTCGCTCGCCCTGGGCCTGCCGGTGGTCGTCGACTTCGTGCGGACCGGCATCGTGCCGCGGCTTCCGACCGCCGTGCTGGCCGCCGCCATCATGATCATCGCGGTGCTCGTGCTGCTGGTCGGCTACATACTCGAGTCATTCATGCACATGCGCCAGGAACAGGCACGCCTCGCCCACCTGTGTTATCTCGCACCGTCCCGCGGCGTCGACTTCGTGCCGGAGGAGCTGAGCAGCGCGCCGCAGGAGTCCGGGCCGGAGGCCGTTGCCTGAGTCGGGTCGGAGGTCGGCGCGGTGGCGGCGGCCTCCTCCCTGTCTGGGCCGCCTCAGGGACGTGCCGCCCCCTGATGGGACCGAGTCCCGCACCGCCCGGAACACCGTTCCACGGGCACTGTCGGCACGGGCCCGTGCCGCTCCGTCGGCCGGGTTCGGCGCCGCGCCCGCATGAGGGGCTTCGAACGGACGTCAACATCTTGGAGGCGGCACCCCACACAGCGTGCCGCCTCAGATACGAGAAGTCAGCGGCCCCGTGCTGGAGCGCCGCCTTCTGCGTACGTCGGCCGGCTCGCACGACGAGGCCGGGCTTGACCTTGTCTGCCTTGGCGAAGTGCGTACCGCCCACCGGGTGCAGGGGCGTCTTCGCGATGTGATCGCCGTGGTTCCAGAGGAGCTTCTTCTCTTTGCCGATGCCCCTGGAACACTACGAGGCAGCCAAAGGCGACTGCTGGTCCCCTGTGGCCTTGCGGGGAGTCCGTCCTTCGCTGATCAGGGTCCGACAGGTCGGTCGGGCGCACGTGGCCATGACCTCGCCGGTTGCCCCGTCGGTGAGGGTGATGCGGGCGCCGGGCATGCTGTCGTAATCGCCTGTCAGTGCGTAGTCGACGACGCCGCCGTCTGCTGCCTGCACCTGCACCACAAAGCCCACGACGAGCGACCGGAAGCCGACTGATCGGCGTACCCAAGCAGCAGAGAGCTCCGGCGACCGCTGTGAACCAGGTTCCCGCCGGAGTAGATGTCGGAGGCGCACGAAGTCCACTGGCGTTCCTCCTCGTCCGGGGTACGAGCGCGACGCTCGGACGTTGGGACGCGCCGCATCTCGAACAGCGAGGTGATCTCGGCGAAGTCCTGGTCGGCCGGCGGAATGCCCCGCGCCAGGCCGTTGCGGTAGGCGGGGTCGTGATCGACCGGCCGCGGGGCGGTGGGCCTTCCGCGCAGGCATAGTGCGCGCGGGTGGTCGAGTCCGCCCGGCTCGGATGCCAGGTCGGCCTCGACCTCCTCGACCTCGACCCCGCGCTCGGCCGCGAATGCGCGCGGGTAGGGCACGAACGGCGTGCCCCATACCGCGACCACGTGCGCCGGGGCGCGGCTCGGGGCGCTGGGAGTCGCCTCGGACAAGATCGGGCGGCCGCACGCAGAGCTCGGGCAGGCTCGCGCCACGGGCGTCGACGACCAGCTCGTCCGGACCGTCGCCGACGATGCGGGCACGGGCCGCGGCGTTCACAACAGCCGGGCCCGGTTGCGGCGCACGAACGCGAGCGCCCGGCCACCGGTGGCCTCGGTCCAGACGAGCAGGTCGGCCGTCTCGTCGGCTTGGCCGAGAGCGCCCGCCCACGGGCCGCGGTGCGCGAGCTCCCGTCCCCCGGCCCCCCGTCGCCTCGCCGCCTGCCTCCATCAATCCGCAGCTCATATTTTGCGCCAGAGTATTGACCTTTAATTCATTCGATCTCATCCTGAATGAATCTATGCAGCTCGGATCCGTGGAAGAGGGCATACCTATGACAGGTGTGGTCGAACAACGCTCGATCGATGTCGTCCCCGATGCCGAACGGCACGGCAACGCGTTCAGCCAGTTCACTCTCTGGCTGGGCGCCAACCTCCAGATCACCGCGGTCGTCACCGGGGCACTCGCCGTCGTCTTCGGCGGTGACGCCTTCTGGTCGATCATCGGCCTGCTGCTCGGCAACCTGCTCGGCGGCGCCGTGATGGCCTTGCACTCCGCCCAGGGTCCCCGCCTCGGCCTCCCGCAGATGATCTCCAGCCGGGCCCAGTTCGGCGTCCGCGGAGCCGTCGTCCCGCTGGCCCTGGTCGTCGTCATGTACGTCGGCTTCTTCGCCAGCGGCAGCGTGCTGGCCGGGCAGGCGGTCGGCGAACTCACCCACCTCGGCGACACCACGGGCATCGTGATCTTCGCCCTCGTCACCGCGGCCACCACGCTCGTCGGCTACCGGCTCATCCACACCCTTGGGCGGGTGGCCAGCATCGTGTGCGCACTGGCCTTCGTCTACCTCGGAATCCGCCTCCTGCAGCGCGCCGACCTGACCGCCCTCCTCGCCGACCGCTCCTTCCACCTGCCGCTGTTCCTCCTCGCCGTCTCCCTCTCCGCCTCCTGGCAGCTCGCTTTCGGCCCGTACGTCGCCGACTACTCGCGCTACCTGCCCCGCACCACCTCGCCTCGCGCCACCTTCTGGTGGACCCTCGGCGGCTCGGCCCTCGGCTCCCAGTGGTCCATGACGTTCGGCGCGCTCGCGGCGGCCGCGGCCGGCAGCGCCTTCGTCGACAACCAGGTCGGCTACATCGTCGGTCTGGGCGGCGCCGGCCTGGCGGCCTCGTTCCTGTATTTCGTCGTCGCCCTGGGCAAGCTGACGGTGAACGTGCTCAACACCTACGGCGGTTTCATGTCGGTGGTCACCGGCATCAGCGGCTTCCGCGGGCAGCGCGCGCTGTCCACACGCGGCCGTGCCGCCTACATCGCCGGGATCATGATCGCGGGAACCGCGGTCGCCCTCCTGGGCAAGGACAGCTTCCTGTCCTCCTTCAAGGACTTCCTGCTCTTCCTGCTCACCGCTTTCACCCCCTGGTCGGCGATCAATCTGGTGGACTACTACCTGATCGCCAAGGAGCGCTACGACCTGCCGGCCCTGAGCGACCCGCACGGCCGCTACGGCGCCTGGCGCATCAAGGCACTCATCGTCTACGGCATAGGCCTTCTGGCCCAGCTGCCGTTCCTGGCCACCAGCTTCTACACCGGCCCGCTGGTGGCGCCACTCGGCGGTACGGACATCTCCTGGATCGTCGGCCTGGTCGTACCGGCCTCCCTCTACTGGCTCGCGGCCCGTCGGGACACCGCTCACGTACCGGACCGAATGATCGTCAGCGCCGAGACGGGGACGAGGACCGGGTCCCCCTCCCCCACCCTCTGAGCGCGGCGGGGCGGGTCGAGCACCGCGCGAACGCGAGATCCGCCGGCACCGCCCCGGACCCGGTCACTCCGGCCGTCGTGGCGGTGAGGCGCGCCGGTTCACTGCCCTGGCTGCACACCGGCGGGGTCGGCCTCCAGCGCGAGCAGGGCGAGCCACAGCTCCGTTCGGTAGGCAGGCGGTCGAGGTCACGCCCGGTGAGCTGCTCGATCAGTCGCAGCCCGTAGCGCGGGCTGTGGCGGTGCAGCGTCAGCACTCGGGCCGTCGCAGCGGGCGCGCAGTCGTGGGCGAGGCGGTACCTGAGCGTGGTGACGAGTTCGACCCCGTGCGCCTCGTCGTGCCGCAGCAGCGGGACGGGCACCGCGTGGCCCAGCTCCCGCAGCGGCAGGTCGAGATTGCCCGTCAGCGGGCCGGCGATGCTCACTCGATGACACCCCCGGCCGGACCGGCCAGGACACAGTCCGGACAGACGAGGACGACGTCCCGACATGGCGGCCTCTTCCCGCCCGCCGCCGACGACACCGAGGGCGAGCTGACCAGCGCGGACACTGTCCGGACAATGCCCGAGGACACCGGCGCGGACAGTCCGGACACCGGGATGTCCGGGTTCCGGTTCGGGTACCGAGCAAGGGTGCTCCGCCACCTCGCCGGGGCCGCGCTCGCCGAAGCGTTCGGCTTCCTGGACATGGCGATGGACGCCCAGCAGGTCCAGCCTGCCCCCGGCACCCAGCCGAGCCCGGACGAGGACCTGGAGCTGCCCAGAACGGCCGATCAGCGGCGCGGCGGACGGCCAGGGGCGGGCCCGCAGCCACCCCGGGACGCTGTCGGCGAAACAGCAGCCGGGGCTCCGTCCCGGCGACCTCACGGTCGGTACGGAGCCCCGGCGCATGCTCCCGCATCGTTACGTCTGCCGAACGACGTTCTCCGCCTGCGGTCCCTTCGGCCCCTGCGTCACCGTGTACTCGACCTTGTCGCCCTCGTACAACTCCTTGAATCCGGTGGACTGGATGGCCGAGAAGTGGACGAACACGTCCGGTCCGCCGTCATCCTGCTGGATGAACCCGAATCCCTTGTCGGCGTTGAACCACTTCACTACGCCTGTTGCCATCGGTATGAGTCTCTCCTTCAACGCCGCCGCACGGGCGGCACCCGAGGCCAAGGCAGCCCGCTGCTGCCTGCCTTCACCCTTGAATACCCGTCATGGAGCGGATCTCCAAGCATCGGCAGACAGCGATTCGCGGACGTCGTCCCACCCCGGCTACGGGACCTCACGCCGTCCTGGGGCAGCCCAGTCGGCCGGCGGCACGCGCCAGTGCCTCGAAGACCTGCACGGCGGTGGAAGGACGGTCGTGGTGGTGATGCCAGACAGCGGCGGTCCCGTGGTCGCCCACGTACTTGCCGACGCCGCCGGCTGCGCCCAGGAGCAAGGCGTCGGCGATGCGGCGGTTGAGCCGGGGGACGGTCGTCGTGCTCGTTGATCAAGAGGTCTCCCCCAGAGGCCCGGCGGTTCCGGGCGTTGAACGACAAATGCCGGTCGTCCCAGGGACCGACGGACACGTCCGGCAACTTCGCGGGTGGACACCTCCCGAGCACGCCGCCGTCCTTGTCCAGGTACTCCGATTGAACGAAGTAGTCAGCGCCGGCCTTGCCGTGGTTGGTCATCACGTCAGCCCGCTCGACCGACGGTCGGCTGGGGTGGCCCGTGCGTCCATGACGGGGCCGCGACCGAACTGCCCGCCATGGTGCCGTGCTCGCGCCCGTGCTCGGCCACCGGTGTCAGGTCGACCGGCGTCGTCGGCGGCCCATGAGGGCCGGTCACTCGTACACCTCACCGGGCCGGGGCTTGGACGGGGCGAGGAGCTGTGTGACGGTGACGAAGGTGTAGCCGCGGGCCTCGAGGCCGGAGACGATGCCGGGAATCGCGGCGACCGTACCGTTGTAGCCGCGGTTGGTGGGGTCCACCCGATCGTGCAGCAGGATGATCCCGCCGGGTCCGGTTCGGGCCAGGATCCGGCTGGTGATGAGCGCCGAGTCGGTGGTTTGGTAGTCGGACGCGCTGGCGCTCCACAGCACCTGCGCCATGCCGAGCCGCCGGCAGATCGCTGTGACGGTCGGGCTCGTATGCCCCTGCGGCGGGCGCAGCATGACCGGACGGCGCCCGATGACCGTTGCCACGGCATCACGGCCCCGGGTGATCTCCTCGCGCACGTCTGCCGGGCTGATCTCGGTGAGGATCCGGTGGGACCAGGTGAGTGTCTCCACCTCGTGGCCTTGCGCAGCCATCCGCCTGACCGTTCCCGGGTATTTCACGACGTGGTATTTGCCCAGCGTGAAAAACGTGGCATGGACGCCGTACCGCCGCAGGATGTCCAGGATCTGGGGGGTGCGGACGCTCGGCGAGTCGTCGAAGGTGAGCGCCACGCATCTCGCCTTGCGGCAGTCGACGGACCCGCTGGGGCTCCGGGCGGGCCCGGCCGCAGCGGCGCTCGCCGACGGCACGTGCTGCGTGGCCCCGGCCCTCGGCGCGAGGCTGCAGCCGGAAAGGCCGACCGCCAGCGCCGCCACGGTCACCAGAGTGGTCGGCGCGCGCATCCGGTTCGGTGCCGTCGTCTTCTTCGGCGGGCAACGATCCCTGTCTGCCGAAGATGGAGCCCGAGCCCGCTTGGGCGGGAAAACGCCCCGATGGCATGGACGAGGCATATGGGGAGCTTAGCCCGGGCGCGGGCCGCGGGCACCCGGAGCCGGACGACTCGGAGGCGACACAGCCTGCCGGTGCGCGCAGCCGTCAGGGTGCCCTCCGGGGACAAGGCGAGTGGTCGGCTGCCGAACAGCCGCTCCGGTCGTCCGGCAGACCTGCTCGGTGATCCGCAGGACGCCGTCCGCGACGGTGTTGTCGTCGTTGACGGCCGCTGCCTCGCCCTCGCGCATATCGCGGGCTCAGTTGCCGAGAGGAGTCACCTGACGAACGGCTCAGGGGGCCACGGTGACGAGGGCGGCAGGCCGTGGGCCTTCGGCTCCAGGCCCCAGGCCGTGGCACGGCTCGCGGCCGCCACCCGGTTGGGCACGTCCAGCTTGACCAGGATGTGCTCGACGTGCGTGGCTACGGTACGCACGCTCACGAAGAGGCGTTCGGCGATCTCCCGGTTGGTGAGCCCGGTGGTGAGCTCGGCCAGGACGTCCAGTTCCCGGGGAGTGAGCCCGCCCGGGGGCGCCACGCGACGGCACACCGCGAGCGTCGCGGTGCCCCGCCGGCTGAGCCGCAGCTCGAGCAGCTGCTGCCCGTGGGGCACCAGGATCGTGGCGGGCAGCGTCCGCCGCGCGGCCGCACGCCGTACGACGTCGCCCAGCGGCACCGTGTCACCGAGCCAGGCCGGGAAGCAACCGCTGAGGAGCAGGGTGGCAGCCCCCGGCGCATCGGGCACGGCCAGCGTCCACGTATCGGCCGAGGAGTCCGCCGGCAGGCCGACGGTGCCTGTCGGCGCGAGGACGTCGACGGCCGCCGCCAGGCAGTCGCCGAGCAGACCCAGGACGAGGTCGGAGGGCCGAAGCTGCTGCCGCCGCCGCTTCATGCTCAGGTTCAGCACACCCACGTACCGGCCGTCCGGGGAGAACAGACACTGGGTCACACCGTCCTGAAACCCGGACGGTTCGAGGACGTCGCGGATGGTGGTGGAGGTGGCCCGCAGGCCCGACGGCACGTCATGCAGCCACAGCAGCCCGCCGGGCCGGCGCACCAGGGCGAACAGCGGATCCTCGTGGAGCCCTTCGCTCAGGTACTCCCGCGCCCGCTCCGGGTAGTTGTTCGACAGACTGATGTGGCGGCGGTGCGCGGGATCCCACCGGGCCAGGGACGCGTGATCACAGTCGACCACCTCGGACAGCGCCGAGAGCACCGCGTGGGCGCTCCCGGCCTCGTACGTGCCCCGTCGCGCGGCCTCGCGCACCCGCAGTGCCGCCTCCAGGACTTCTTCCACCCGGGCTGCTGCCTCCATCCGCGTAGCATCGGCGGCCGCGCGGCCCTCGTCAACGCCTGTTCAGCCGGTGAGAAGGTCGTGCACGATCTCACCGCCGAACACGGTCAGTGTCACCGGCAGGCCCGGTATGTCGTGCGGATCGGCGGTCAGCAGGTCGCCGCCCAGCACACACAGGTCGGCGACCTTGCCGGCCTCCAGCGTGCCCTTCCAGTCGTCCGCGAAGTCCTGCCAGGCACCGTTGGCCGTGTAGGTGCGCAGGGCCTCGGCGAGGGTGATGCGCTGATCGGGACCGCTGACCCGGCCGCTGGCCTTCGACTCGCGCAGCAGCATGGTGGCGATGCCCTGCCGCCAGTCGGGGAGCGTGACGGGCGCGTCGGAACTGCTGGCCACCGTGACTCCGGCGTCGATGGCGTCCCGGTAGGGCCACTCGTACGCGGCCCTCTCCGGGCCGACGAGTTCCTCCTCCAGATCGGCGATCGTCCACTTGATGGTGGGGTTCATGTTGGCCCCGAATCCGTGCTCGGCCAGCCGCTCCATGCTGCGGGGCGTGAGGAAGTCACCGTGGATGACGTAGTGCCGGGCATCGGGACGAGGGTGCGCGTCGGTCGCGGCGGCGAAAGCGTCGACGACGGTGTCGATGCCCCGGTCCCCGGTCACATGGACGCCGACCTGGTAGCCGGCGGCGTGCGCGTGCCGCACCATCTCGCGGATCTCGGCGACGCGCTCGTCGTCGGTCCCGACGCCGACGCACAGGGCACCGCAGCCGCCGCCGAGGTACGCCTCGTGCATCCACGCCGTCTTGTTCGGCGGGATGCCGTCGGCGAAGAGCTTCACGCCGATGACGTTCAGCCGGCGCGGGTCCTCGCTCGCCGGCACGTCCGTCCCCCTCAGGGCGCGGATGAACTCCGTCGCCGTGCCGGACATGCCGACCGGCAGGAGCAGCACGCTGACCCGGGCGGTGAGTTCGCCGTCGGCCAGAAGCTGCCGGTAGACGTCGAGGGTCTCCCCCGCCAGCGCACCGCCCATGATCTGCTCACCGCCGGGACCGAGGCCCGGTTCGGTGTAACTGGTGATGCCGAGAGCGCGCAGCTTCGCCAGCGTGGAGCGGATCGCCGTGGCCCGGGCCTCACGGGTGAGCGGGGGAAGCACCCGCTGGACGCACACCTGGGCACCCTCCTGCAACAGCCCGGTGGGCTCTCCGGACACGTCCGTGACGATGACCCCGCCAGGGGGCGTCGTGGTGGCCCGGTCCACGCCGGCACGCGCGAGCGCGGCGGAGTTCACCCAGCAGGCATGCCCGGAGAAGTCCTGCAGAAGGACGGGGTGGTGCGGGCTGACGACGTCGAGGTCGTGACGGGTGGGCAGCCGCGAGGGATCGGCCACACACTCGGCGAGATAGCCGGCGTCCCAGCCGACACCGGTGATCCACTGACCGGTCGGGGTGCGCTCGGCGGCCTCGCGGACCGCTTCGGCGACGTCGGCGATCGACCCCACGGCGGGGTGGCCGAGGTCGAGCGCCAGCGGGGGCGAGCTCACGCCGAAGGCACAGCCGTGCAGGTGGGAGTCGTTGATACCGGGCAGGAGCGTACCGCCCTTGAGATCGATGACCCGAGTGTCGGGGCCGGTCAGAGCGTCGATCTCGCCGCGTCCGCCGACGGCCGTGATGGTGTCCCCGGTGACCGCGAGGGCGGATGCGATGGTGAAGCGGGCGTCGACGGTCAGCACGGAACCGTTGACGAAGGCCAGGTCGGCGAAGGCGGGCAAGGCGACTCCCGGACAGGACGCGGATGGATGACGGGACGCTCAGGGGCGCACCCGGAGTGGGAGTGACTCTGCGATGTCACCCAGGCGTCGCACATCGGTCATTCAACCGATGCGTCAGGATGCCGACCCGTGGAAGCGCCGCTGACTCTCCGCATCGTCCGGCCCCCCACGGCGGGCACGCGTTCGTGTCGGCGTCGCCACCGGGTCGACGTGACCGTGATAGGGCTGTGTGGGCAGTGGCTCAAGGTCTCGGTTCGGGGCGCCCTGTTCGGCGGCGTCGACGCTGAGGCCCCAGCGGGTCTTGTCGGCCACCCGGTCGGTGACGTACGTGCACCGGTGGCCCTCGGCCGGCGGCAGCCAGGTGGTCCGGGCCTGGTCCGCCTTCGACCGGTCCGACCCAGCCGAGACCGCGATCTTACGGGCGAAGCGCATCGCCGGTGGTCGTCAGGTCCAGCTGTTGCACCCACGATGCCGTTGCAGCCGGAGTGGAGGCAGGACGGCGGCGCGGCGCCGATGTCGCGCGCACGTGGTTCCGCGAGCGGCCGGGGGGACCGGTCAACGGCACGAGCCCCGTCAGTCGTTCACGGGTCCGTGGCAGCGGGCGCTGCCCTCGTCTGTGTAGTCCGTGCCGTTGGCGGCCCGGTAGCTCCAGGTGTAGCCGGTGGGCTGTAGGGAGAACCGGATGACGCCGTAGGAGGTGTCGTTGCCGGTGACGCGGTTGGGGGCCTTCTCCGCGGGAGCGAGAGTGTCGAGGGCCTCGCCGCCGGTGCCGACAACGAACTGGGAGATCCCCTTCTTCGGGTCGGGACGGCCGTCCGGGTCCTGCGGCGCGAAACGGGCGTACAGGTGCTCGTGTGCGTTGAGCACGACGTCCACCCCGGACCGGTAGAGCATCGGCCACCAGGTGCTGCGGGACAACCGGCCCTCGTCCGAGAGGTTGTCCATGGCGGTGAAGGCCGGCTGGTGCCAATAGGCCAAGGTGCAGGGCGCGTGGTCGTCGGCGAGGTCCTGGCGCAGCCACTCCGTCTCCTGCTTGACCCAGTCGCCGTCGGGGGAGCAGCCGCCCGCCTGGTCCTTGCACTCGGCGTTCAGCGAGATGATGTGCCAGGCGCCCAGGTCGTAGGAGTACCAGCCCTCGCCCGTGGTGCCGGCCTGGCCGTGCGTCCGCGGGATGGGCTGCCCCTGGGCGTCGACGAGCGGGTTCCCCTGGCCGTCGAGGCTGAGGCCGTTGTAGTAGGCGTAGTAGCCGGCCCCGTCGACGCCCTTCTCGCCGTCCTTGTAGTCGTAGAACTCGTGATTGCCTGGAACAGGGCGCTGGAGATACTTGAAGGCACCATAGGTGCGGTCGAAGGAGCCCATGAAGTCGTCGTAGCGGCCGACTTGGTACTGCTGGTCGCCGAGCAGGGCGACCAGATCCGGCTGCAGGGCCTCGATCTGGTCGGCGGTCGCGGCCTGGGCGCTGCGTTTGGTGTCGTTGCACAGGTACTTCTGGTTGACCGCCGGCGCGTCACCGTCGGGCTCGCAGGAGATGTCGCCGACGGCGGCGAGGACGGCCGTCTTCCCGGACGGGGCGTCGTACGGCCAGGGATTATGCTCGGTCACGGCCGAGTTGGCGGTCGCCGCGAGCAGCAGGACGCCGCCGACGGCGGCGGCCGAAGCGGCGAGGGTACGACGTCGCATCCGGTGCTCCTTCCCCGCTCCGCCTGCGGGAGCGGGCTTCTGAGGTCAGGTCAGCGTGGGCGGCTTCTCCGGTGTGCCGTGAGCAGCCTCGTCCGCGGGAAGAGTCGATGGGAATTTCCTGTGGAGACAACGTGCACAGTATGTGCCTGAGGCTGCTATGTGTCAGCCAGTTCCGCGAACCGGAACGTATCAGGGCAGACAAGCCTCCTACGACGTCCGGCGGTCGCACGGTCGAACCCGTTACCGAGGAGGACTTCTGATGCGCAGCGTGACCTGTTCGATGAGCGTCTCACTCGACGGCTACATCGTCGGGCCGGACGGCGAATTCGACTGGACGACGCCCGACGAGGAGATCTTTCGCTCCTGCATCGACGAGATCCGAGAGGTCGGCGTCCACCTGTTGGGACGACGGCTGTACGAGACGATGCTGTACGGGGAGACCGCCGACCCGGATCCCTCGCTCGACGACTCGATGCTCGAGTGGACCGCGATCTGGAAGCGGCTCCCGAAGGTGGTGTTCTCCACCACGCCGTCGGCGGTGCAGGGCAATGCCCGCCTGGCCTCCGGCGGCCTGGCGGAGGAGATCGAGCGCTTGCGAGCCGAGCCGGGGGAGGGCGACATCGCGATCGGCGCCGCGCTCTCGCCGCCGAGGCGGCCGCGTTGGATCTGATCGACGAGTACCGGCCCAGGGTCTACGCGGTACTGGTCGGCGGCGGCATTCCGTTCTCTCCCCAGCGCGAGCGCCGGGTGGACCTCGAACTCGTCGAGACCCGCACCTTCAACTCGAGAATCGTCTACCTCCGCTACCGCGTGGCGCGCCAAGAGGGCGTTCGGTCTGGGTAGTTGGTGTTCTGGGATGTTTTCGTGACGGGTGGCGTCAGCGGTCGTCGCACGGTGTGTGAGTGCTCGCCGTCCGTACCACAGTGATGTGTCCGACGCCCGCTGGGCTCTGATCGAGCCGGTCATCACCGCATGGCGGGCGAAAGGAACCAGTCCCGGCACGGCGGCCCGGGTGCACGACCTGCGGGAGATCGTCAACGCCGTCCTCTACGCAGTTCGCCGATGGCGGCGGCGTCGAGTCCGTACGCACCGAACTCGGTGTCGTCGGTCCAGCCACATGGCTCGCGGAGAGCACGACGGGACTGGAGCCGGCCACAGCAACGTGACACCGGCCACCTTGTCTCGACGCCGGCCATGCGGGACCGTGCCGAGCCGACGGGCCGTTTGCTGACCTGGGCGAACCTCCGCCGGCCGGTCTTCACCGGAGGGCGTGCGAACCGGCTGCGCATGGGGGCCGCCGACGAAGCCCGAGAGAGGCAAATATATACTTTCCATATGCATGTAACTACCGGCGTCGGCGGTGGCCTGTCGGACGAGCAGCGCATCGAGAGCGCTGCCCACGGCCTGCTGCGCGACCTCGGCAGGCTCACCCGTGCGCTGTTCCGCGCCGGCGAGTTCGGACTGACCCGCAGTGAGGTGTCCGTGCTCGACGCCCTGGCGGACGCGCCTCTGCGAGTAACCGAACTCGCCGCGCGCACCGGCATGGTCCAACCCCGCGTCACCGTGTTGCTGCAGAAGCTGGAGGACCGGGAACTGGTCACGCGTCGGCGCTGCGCGACCGACCGGCGTGCGGTGGAGACCAGCCTCACCCCCGCCGGGCGGCGGCTGCTCGACCAGGGACGGCAGCGCATGGCCGCAGCCCTGCTGAGCGCACTGCACACCACCACCGTCGACGACTGCGAGCGCGCCGTGTGCGCGGCCCGGGAGTCCGTCGCGACACTCGCCGAAGCCATGGAACCGGAGGCCACTTGACCAGCCCCAGATCCGCCCGTCAGGAACTCGATCACAGCACGGGCGCGAACACCGCCAAGGCCGTGCGTACCGACGTCGCCCCCCGACGGGTCGCCGGTCCGCACAGATGGTGGGACTGGGTGCTGGTCGCCGACCCCGGACTGGGGCAGCTGCAGGCCGGCTGGCGGACGCTGGTCGCCATGGTCACCTCCCTCGCGGTCGGCTACGGCATGGCCCAGGCCCTCGCCGTCCCGACCATGATCGGCATGATGGTCGCCGGGATGATGGGCCTGATGAGCGCCTTCGCGGTGGCCGGCAACGACTGGATCCAGCTGGCCAGGCCCATCCTGTGGATGCCGTTCCCCTACACCGCGGTGCTCTGGCTCGCCGCGACCCTGCACGACGACCGTGCCCTGGAGATCGGCCTCGACGCCGCCGCGCTCGCCCTCACGTTCCTGCTGGCCCGGTTCGGCCCGCTGGCTCTGCTGACCGGCATGATGCTGTTCAACGGCCTGATGGTCGGCATCATCGCGGGCATTCCCCTGGCGATGGTGGGCAAGGCGTTCGCCGTCGCGCTGGTGTCCGCCGCCACGGTGCTGGTCACCCGGCTGCTGCTGTGCCACCCGATGCCGCGCGAGGACCTGCTCCGTACGCAGCGTGCCTTCGTCGTGGAGGCTCGTCGGCTGGCCGACATCACGGTCGACGCGCTGGACCCCGACGCCGACCTGAACCGGGTTGAGCGCCGGATGAACCGCTCGCTGCGCCGCCTGAACATCGTGACGGTCACGATCGACGCGCGCCTCGCCCAGCCGGAGACCGCCACCGACCCCGCCGTGGCCGAACTGCTGCACCGGCACCTGTTCGACGCAGAGCTGGCCCTGCGCGGCATCGCCCAGGCGGTGCAGGCGCTCGCGGCCCAGTCGCCGCCCGAACAGCTACGCCGGACGCTGGTGGTGGGTCTGCTGCTGGCCCGCGACACACCGCCGGCTCAGGCCAGTGGGCTGCGGCCCGCGGTGGAGATGATCCGCGAGCAGGCCGACACGATCCTGCGGGATTCGCGGGCCGACCCGCAGGCCGCCGAGTCCGCCGCCCTCGCCCGCCGGGTCGCCGAACTGCTGGACTCCCTGGCCGACTCTCTCGTCAGCTGGCTGACGCTGGGCGAGCAGACACCCAGCAGCCCCACCGCGGTGCCGTTCCAGCCCGCCGTCGCGCTGGAGAACAACCGGATCCCCGGCTCGGCCGAGCCGATGCGGCGGGCACTCACCGCCCGGACGCAGAGCGGCTGGCAGCGCGCCATCCCCTTCCTACGCGCCCCAGTGCACGCAGCCGTGGCCGCCGCGATCGTCTGCCCGATCGCCGACGCCATCGACCCGCGGCGCTTCTACTGGGGTTTGGTCGGTGTGATGATCACGCTGTTCGGGACCAACACCACCCACGAGCGGCTGCGCAAGTTCGGCCACCGCATGATCGGCACCGCCGCCGGCGCGGTGATCGGCGTGCTCCTGCTGCATGTGACCGGCCAGCACGTCTACTGGACGCTCACCGTCATCGTTCTGGGCCTCTCGTTCGGCGCCTGGGGCATGCAGCGGGCCTACGCCCTGTGGGTCTTCGGGTTGGTCGTCGCGCTGGTCCAGCTCTACGGGCTGACCACGCCGGACGGCACGATGAACCACCTGCTCGGCGAACGCCTGCTTGAGAACGGCGTCGGCATCCTGATCGCGACGGCGTGCGCCGCGCTGATCTTCCCGCTGTCCACCCGGGCGGTCGTGCGCGAAGCCGAGCACGGGTATGTGCAGGCGATCCAGAAACTCCTCACCCAGGTCTCGGCCCGCTGGGAGGAGCCGGAGAGCCCGGTACGGCTGCGGGGCGCGGCACGAGCCGTCGACGTCGCGCTGTTCCAGGTCGCGGAGGCGTCCCGGCCCGTGGTGCGCATGCCGCTCGGCGTGCGCGGGCGCGGCCCGCACCACCGTATGGCCCTGCTGAACACGGCCGCCGCACACGCCAGGGCGCTGGCGGCCGCCGCGGACGTCGACATCGACCTCGCACCGGACCTGTCGGAGCGGGCCCGGTTCATCACACGCACCTTCACCGATTCCCTGCGTGCGCTCGACCACCACCTCGCCAACGGCACCGCCCAGGGAGTCTGGCGCCGCGTCAGTCCGCTCGTCTGGGAGCTCCAGGCGGAGCTGCGGCACGCCGTTCCCGGTCCCCGCGTGCGACGGCTGCAGACCGCCCTGCACGAGCTGGACGCCCTCGACGAGGCACTGGCCGCGTTCGCCGAACAGTGCGGCCTTCCCCTGGCGGCCGACGCCGGCTGGGAACGCGGGCAGCCCGGTGCCATGAAGTGGCAGACTCACGCTGCGGCAACGGGCCGGGGCCGGCCACGCTCCTCGCAGCCCGCGGCCGCCCCTGCCGCCCACGCCGCGACGCCCACCATTACGCACGGTGCGGCCCGGACGGACCCCGCAGCCGCGGTGCCCGTAACCGGCTCGGTCCGCTGTGCCGCCCACCCCGGCGGGTGCCGCGCCCAGATCACCGTCATCAACGCGCGCGGGCAACGGGTCGCCCACACATACACCGACACGGGCCGCTACCGGCTCAGCCTGCCGCCGGGACACCACACCGTCGTCGTGTCGGCGCCCGAACACTCCCCGCTCGCCGAACCTGTCACGGTACGGGCGCCGCAACCGCACATACGGCTCGACATCCGCCTTTAGACGCAGTGCCGTTGCATTGGTGCTCCAGCGGCGTTTCGCCATCTGGCCTGGTCAGAGGCGGCGGAGGTGGTGAGGGGCGGTCCGGCAAGATCGCCCCTGGGGCAGCACCGGCTGCCTGCATCCCGGCGAGCCCGCGGCTCGGGTGCGGCATCGGCTTGGCTGGAACAAGGTGCCCGAGGTCACCGTCTGGTTCTGGATCACCAAGGTGTTGTGCACGACGGTCGGCGAGACCGCGGCCGACCTGTCGAACGGGAAGGCCGGCCTCGGGCTCACCGGCGTGTCGGTGCTGATGAGCGCCCTGCTGGCCTTCGTACTGGTTTGCGTCGGCAGCCCGCCTGCGATGACGTTTGCACACCGTCTGCCAGGGGCCGAACGCCTCGCGGGGCAGCATTGCGCAACCGCACGGCACAGCCGCTTGAAAGCGCCGCGACTGTGTCATGGCAGGCGGATGCGTGAGGTGGAGCCGTGACACGAAGCGCACAACGTGTCAGCCGGGTCTGAGCCGACTCTCCTCATGCGCGGTGCCTGCCGCGTTGCAGGCGGTCGTGACCGCCGCAGCAGAAGTCGGGCTCGCGCTGGTCATCTGCCGCCCGCGGTGCACTCGCGGTGCTGACGTGCGCCGCGCACAGCACCCGGTGCGCGCTGTCCATCATGTGATCACTGTCGGAAGCGGCATTGGCCAGGCTCGCGCAGCACACGGCCAGCAGGAGACCGCCCGTCACAAAGGGCAGCCTTCGGCGTGCGGGAGGCGGGGCCAGCAGTGCCCGTACGCGCTGCGGCACTGCCCCACCGGTCACGGCGAGTGCGGTGGGACGGGACGCACCGGCGGATGCAAGCGCGGCCCGCCCGACGGCGTGGGCGACGACCGTGCGGTCGCCGACACGTTCCGCGGCTTCCTCGTCGGCCCAGCGTTCCAGGACAAATCCGCCGGCGGCGGCCAGCGGCCGCAGCAGTGGGTTCAGGGCGGCCGTGAGGCGCCAGAGGCCTTGGAAGAGGTGGTGACGGCCGCGCAGATGCGCCCGCTCGTGCGCGAGCAGTGCCTCGCGCTCGTCGTTGCCCAGACAGCGCAGCATCCCGCGGGAGACCACGATCCGTCCTGGCGCGCCGGGCAACGCGAAGGCCAGCGGAGTGTCGTCGTCGACCACAGCCAGCTCAATCTCCCCGGGCAGGTCGGCACACTCCCGCCGCGCCCGGATGAGGTGACGGGCCTGGCGTATCGCCGCCACGCCCAGCGAGACGATGCCTGCGGTGAGCACCAGGGCGCTGCCGACCGCGACGACGAGGTAGACCGGGTCTTCGGCGCGCAGTGCGGCCACGGACCAGCGGCCCTCCTCCGCGATCTGCGGGATCTGTGCCACGCCGGTGAAGGCCAGCAGGGCGAGCGATCCTGTCCAGCCGACCGCTGTGACAAGCGCGGCGCAGGCCAGGGCCCAGGCAGCGGGGCGTGGGGGCAGCCGGCGCACCATGCGGGGCGCGAGCACCGTGAGTGTGGCCGTGACGACGAACGGGACGTAGACGCTGATCAGCACCGGCTCACCGTTTCCTGCGCTCACCCTCGCCGTGTCCGCCGTGTTCGGACAGCAGCTGGTGCAACACATGCTCGTCCTGCGCGGAGAGTTCCGAGACGAAGCGGGCCAGCACCGCCTCGCGGTCGGGGATGCCCTCCAGCAGGGACCGCATGCGTTGGGCGGTGTGGGATGCCTCGTCGCGGGCCGGCTCGTAGACGTATCCGCGACCTTCGCGGTGCCTGACGACCATGCCCTTGTCGTGCAGCCGGGACAGAATGGTCAGGACTGTTGTGTAGGCCAGGTCGCCCGTCAGCCGTTCCCGGACCCGGCGTGCGGGCAGCGGGCCGTCCGCGGCCCAGAGCGCGGCGAGCACATCGTTTTCCAGCCGGCCTCGCGCCCGCCTGCCAGTCGCCCCGCGGGCTTCTCCTCGGTCTTCCACCGTCCGCCTTCCTTCGCCAAGCGCCCGCAAAGAGTACCCGGCCGCTACTACGCCCCGGTGCTGTGGACCTGCTGGAACGGGGGCCGGAGAGCACACGCCACCCCGGAGTCCGTGCACCGCAATCGCGGTGAGGCCCTCTACGGCCGTCCGTACGGCACCGGTCGACCGGTGAACGCGTCCAGCAGCACACGGTCGCCGAGCGGCCGGTCCAGGTTCACCGTCACCATCTCGCGGAGCGCCTGGTCGGTGCAGGGACCCTCCTTCGTCCCGACGACGGACGCGGACAGCACGACGCTCCCGTCCGTCTCCAGCACATCCACGGCAGGACCGTCGTCGCAGGCCCCGTGGTCGGCGATCACCGTGACGGACCGGCCGTCCCCCGCCGTCCCGACCAGCCGCGGAAGCGGCTGCAACGTGTCGCTGGGCCCCTGCGCGACCGGCTCGACCGGCGGCGTGGAAGGCTTGAACGGGTGGACGGCGGCCTGCTTGAGCGGAGTGTCGTAGCCGTCCAGGGTGAAAAGCCAGGCCGGGACGGTCGCCGGGCCGCGGCTGGTGGCCAGGGTCATCTCCCCCAGCTTCGCCCCGGTCACGATCAAGCGCGGTCCGTCGTCGCTGCCATGGGCCACTGCCTCGTACGCCTCCTGCGCCTCCATCAGCGGCAGCGTGAGCGAGTCTCCGCTCTCCCACTTCACCCGGCCGTCCTTCCGCGGCGCGGCGGGGAGTCGGCCGTGCAGGGTGAAGTTGTGGTTCCCGTAGGCCTGCTTGTCGGCTGCGTCATGGAAGGCGTCCTCGGGCAGTTGGACCCCCTCTTCGGTCGGGTAGTAGCCCTTCCGCCAAGCCCGGGCGGCCTCGGAGCCGTCCCAAGCGTCGGCGACCTGACGAGCGCGGGCCTCCGCCACGGGGCTGGGGCCAAAGACGCGGGACTGAGCGCCACGACCGCTGCCCTGTTCGCTGCCGCAGCCGGTGACGGCCCCGCCCGCTGCGGCGGACAGGGCGAGGACGAGGAACAATCGGGCGGTGCGTGCGGACATGGGTCCCCCTGAAGCCGATGGTGACGAGCACACGCTTCGCGGTGTGGGCTCGCGGCGTGTCGCTCCTATGACGTGACACACCGGGACCGGGTTTCGTTCGGCGCGCCCCGGAGGTCCCTGCCCCTAGCTGGTGGTGCCGGCCTCGGCGTGATCAGAGCGAGCTGTAGGCCGCAGGAGACGCGGCCTCGCTAAGCAGTCGGCCCGCTGGAGGTGCACAGTGCTGCGCAGGCCACCAGCGTCCATTGCGCACTCCACGGCACAGCAGGAACTACCCATTGCGCAGGCCCGACCATGACGGCCAGGACCCCGCCAGGCACGACAACAACACGTCAGCGCAGTGCGCAGCCCGCCGACCGGAGATTGCGCGGCACCCGGCACCGCTGCGCATCGGCCCGGCCGGTGGCGCCGCGCGCGACTGCACGGCCGCGCAGCCACGGCGGGGTCTGTGGGGGATTCGTCCGGCTGATGGTGCCGGCGCGTCATCGACGTGGATCAATGCAGACCGTGGCGGGACGCGGGAGTGCTCAGAGCATCACTCCGGCACCGTGTCCTCGCAGCTCTCCGAAACTCTCACCACGCCGAAGACCACCGGGAAATGAGTGATCTGCTGGTTCGGGTCCGGCTTGGAGTTGCAGATCTTCCACTCAGCCGGGTCGTCCACCGGACGGTCCCGCCCGCTCGCGTCCTCGAAGATCATGTCGATTTCGGAACTCATCTGCTCCTGCGCACGCCCGGCGTTGCCACCGACGACGTCGGGCATGACGGCGGCGACCGGCTCCGGGTTTGCCGAGCGGTGCGTCTCGCCCGATCCCGAGCCGGCAGACGTGCCCGCAGGGACCGCCGGCGCGGACGACGCGCCGCAGGCGGTGACCGAGGCCAGGAGCGTGACGGCGAAGGCGGATCTCAGGAGCTTGGTGCTGGTCATGTCTCCCCCATTTGACGGCAGTTCAGAGCAGTCTCCACGGTGCATGAAGGGGAAGCACCATTTCCTTGATCACGATTCGAAGACCACCGCGGGTCGGCAGCCGGCACCACGGCCGCCTTTGCTCGGCCGGTTGAGCCCTGACCGCGCCGGTCTGGCGCACCCGGACCGCGACAACCCCGACCTGCAGGTTCAGGGTGCACATCGTTCACTGGCCGACCGGCTCTTCACGCAATCCGAGCCCGTCGGCCCAGGCAACCCGCTTGTTGACCTCGACTAGATACTCAGTGTAGATACTGAGGTATGACTGTTCCTCTGGCCCTCCTCGGACTCCTCGAACGGGAGTCGAGCCACGGCTACGACCTCAAGCGCGACTACGACACCTACTTCGGCCGGGGTAAGCCGCTGCCCGCCGGGCAGGTCTACTCGACCCTGGGCCGGCTCGCCCGCGACGGGAAGGTCGAGATCGGCGAGACCGGGCCTGGGTCGGGGCCGGACCGCAAGCGCTACGTGATCACCGAGCTCGGGGTCACGCAGGTCGAGAGCTGGCTGACCGAGCCCGTTGCGGGTGAACCACACCTGCAGACGGTGCTGTTCACAAAGGTCGTTCTGGCGGTGCTGCTCGAGCGCGACCCCCGCGTGTACCTCGACATCCAGCGCGCGGCCCACATGGAGCGGATGAGGGAGCTGACCGAACTGCGCCGGACCGGCAGCACGATCGACTCGCTGCTGGCCGATCACGGCGTGTTCCACCTGGAGGCCGATCTTCGGTGGATGGACCAGACCGTGGCACGGCTCGCGGCTCTGACAGCGGAGGTGCGCTCATGAGTTCGGACGATGGCTTCCTCGTGCAAGCGCGGGATGCTGTCCTGTCGTTCGGGCAGACGCCCGCGCTGCAGGGCGCGAACCTCTCCGCCCGCGCCGGCGAGATCCTCGCCGTCACCGGCCCGAGCGGCTCCGGCAAGTCCACGCTGCTGCACTGCCTGGCCGGGATCCTCGTCCCCGACTCCGGCGAGATCTGGTACGACGGCCGCCGCATCGACACCCAGGGCGAGCCCGAACGCAGCACGATGCGCCGGGATCACTTCGGCTTCGTCTTCCAGTTCGGTCAGCTCGTCCCCGAGCTGACCGCCGAGGAGAACGTCGCCCTGCCGCTGCTGCTCGCCAAGTCCCGCAGGGCGAGCGCGCTGGCCGAGGCCCGGTCGTGGTTCGGGCGGCTCGGCCTGGACGGCCTTGAGGGGCGCCGGTCCGGCGAACTCTCCGGCGGGCAGGCACAGCGTGTCGCCCTGGCCCGCGCCCTGGTCTCCCGGCCCAAGGTGCTGTTCGCCGACGAGCCGACCGGGGCGCTCGACTCGCTCACCGGCGAGCACGTGATGGACCTGCTGGTCGCCTCCGCACGGGAGGAGGGCACCACCGTCGTCCTCGTCACGCACGAGCCGCGGGTGGCCGCCTACGCGAACCGCGAAGTCATCGTCCGCGACGGCAAGGTCACGCCGCTCTTCGTCGAACGGCTCACCTCGTGATCCGCCTCGGCCTGCGCCTCACCCTGAGCGGCGGCAGGGAGGCCGGCGCCCGCCTCGCCGTCATCGTGGCCGCCGTCGCCCTCGGCGTCGGATTGCTGCTGAGCATCCTGGCGGCCATCAACGCCACCGCCGTTCAGAACAGCCGGAACGCCTGGCTCAACACCGGCTCCGGCAAAAGCGCGACGAGCCAGTCCGCGGCAAGGGCAGACACCGACCCGCTGTGGTGGCTGCTCAGGGCGGACCACTTCGAAGGCAAAACCATCGGCCGAGTCGATGTCGCCGCCACCGGCCCGAACTCTCCGGTCCCGCCAGGACTCTCACGCCTTCCCGGACCGGGCGAGTTCTACGCCTCACCGGCCCTGGACAAGCTGCTCCGCTCCACCCCGGCCGCCGAACTCGCCGACCGCTATCCCGGCCATCAGGTCGGCACGGTCGGCAACGCGGCGCTGCCGGGCCCCGACTCCCTGATCGTCGTCATCGGCCACAGCCCCGACCAGCTCGCGAAGCAGCACGACGCCACGCAGGTCACCACGATCACAACCGCGCCCCCCAGCAGCTGCAACGGCACGAACTGCACGGTCAGGGCGGGCATCGACAGCGGGGGCGTCAAGCTCATCCTCTCCGTCGCGGGCACCGCCCTGATCTTCCCCGTGCTCATCCTGATCGGCACGGCCACCCGGCTGGCAGCCGCCCGCCGCGAGCAGCGCTTCGCCGCGATGCGCCTGGTGGGTGCCACGCCACGGCAGATCTCGATGCTCTCGGCCGTCGAGTCGACGGTTGCCGCGGTCATCGGCACGGCCGTCGGCTTCGGCCTCTTCTACCTGTTCCGTACGCAGTTGGCGGCGGTCAACCTCACGCGGACGCCGTACTTCGCCGGCGATCTCACGCTCCGGACCGGCGACATCCTGCTCGTCGCTGTCGCCGTCCCGGTGGGGGCCGCGATCGCGGCCCGGATCGCCCTGCGCCGCGTCCAGGTCTCCCCGCTCGGGGTCACCCGGCGCGTCACGCCGCGTCCGCCTCGGGTCTACCGGGTGATCCCACTGGCCGCCGGCATCGCCGAACTCTCGTACACCATCGGCCGGGTGCCCAGGAGCACCAACGGCCAGATCTGGGTCTTCGTCCCGGGAATCCTGCTGGTGCTGACCGGACTCGTCATCGCCGGACCCTGGCTGACCATGGCCGGAGCCCGCGTCCTGGCCCGGCATACCAGTCGGCCCGCGCTGCTCATCGCGGGCCGGCGGCTCGCGGACGACCCCAAGGCCGGCTTCCGCGCGGTCAGCGGGCTGGTCCTCGCCCTGTGCGTCACCAGCGCGGCCGTCGGGATCATCGGCTCCCTGAACGCCGAGCGCGGCATCCCGCAGGCCGGCCGGACGGTCGCCGGCGCCTTGGACGCCAACTACGCCCACGGGTTCGACCGCACCACCGGACGTCAGATCGGCAGCGTGCCCCCGCTCTCCAAAGCCGCGCTCGGCGACCTGAACTCCGTACCGGGCGTCAAAGGCGTGCTGATGATCCACACGAACCCGCTCGGCACCACGGACCCGGCCTTTCAGGGCCCCCAAGGTTCCGTGGCACCGCCGGTGGCCGGCCTTGCCTCGTGCGCCGAACTCGCCAAGATGCCGGCCCACAGCACATGCGCCTCCGGAGCCCAAGCGGTGTCGCTCACCCCGCACTACGGCAGTTTCGGCACGTACCGCTGGCAGCACTGGCCTACGGCATGGCCCGCCGCCGCCATCTCCGCCCAGCGGCTCGCCCGCCTCCCGGTCCAGGAGATCGTGGTGGCCACCGACGGGTCGACGTCGGCGATCGAACGCGCGCGCACCGTCCTCGCAAACTCGTATCCCGACCAGGACGTCCCGTGGACCCTCCACGAGGAACATGCAAACAGCGGCGAACAGCTCGCCGGATACCGGCAACTGGCCAACGTGGTGGTCCTGGTCAGTTTCCCCATCGCCGGCTGCAGCCTTGCGGTGAGCGTGGCCGGCGGCCTGCGCGACCGCAAGCGCCCCTTCAGCCTGCTGCGGCTGACCGGTACACAGCTCGGCGTGCTGCGGCGGGTGGTGCTTCTGGAGAGCGCGGTCCCGCTCCTGGTGGTCGCCGTGGTGGCGATCGGGATGGGCTTCCTCGCTGCCCAGCTGTTCGTCCAGGCACAGTTCAGGTACTCGATCCGGGCACCGGGGATCCAGTACTACGCGATCGTGCTCGCCGGGCTCGTCGCCTCGCTGGGGGTCATCGCATCCACGATGCCGCTGCTCAGGCGCATCACGGGACCCGAGACGGCACGCAACGAGTAGCAGGAACGGCGACGGCTCGGACCGACTGACCGCAGCAGGTCCGAGCCGTCCCACGTGGTCAGAAGGAAGCCGCCTAGTAGCTGTCGTAGCTGGGCTTACCGTTCGGCCGGTAGACGCCGACGATGGTGCCGCCCTTCGTCGTCGAGACGCTGACCGGCTCCAGCGCAGTGGGGATCGCCCCGTCGGCGAACAGCCGCTTGCCGGTGCCGATGATCACCGGATGGATGGTCAGCCGGTACTCGTCGACGAGGTCGTGCTGCATGAGGGTCTGGGCGAGGTCGCCACTGCCCACGACGTTGATGTTGCCGCCGTCGGACTCTTTCAGCTTGCGTACGGCATCGACGATGTCGCCCTCCAGCAGCGTGGAGTTCTGCCACTCGACCGATGTCAGGGTCCGAGACGCCACGTACTTGTGCATGCGGTTCATCCGATTGGTGAACGGGTTGCCGGGATCGGCGGTCGGCCAGTACGACGCGAAGATCTCGTACGTCTTGCGGCCGAGCAGCATCGCGTCGGAGAACTCGTACCAACCGGCGATGGCCGTGCCGACCTCGTCGTCGGCCACCGGCTTCTGCCAGCCGCCGTGCTCGAAGCCGCTCTGAGTGTCCTCGTCCGGACCGCCCGGCGCCTGCATGACGCCGTCCAGCGTCAGGAACGTGCAAACGATGATCTTGCGCATGGTGCGCTCCCTTCGTCGACGGGTAGACCGCACGACCGCCGGAAACTCATCGGCGGAACTTCCGCGGCGCAGCACCAGGGCCGTCGTCTGGATCAGGCCGGCTGTGAAGTGCGGTACCTCTTGGCCGACCCGAGGGGGTCCGGTCCGCAGATACACCCCTGCGCTTAACCGCGGCCGGCGGGCAAGAGGTGTTCCCATGTGAGTAGTTCGTAGGTCCGTCCCTTGTCGGCAACGGTCTCGGGTGCCGAGTTGGAGGGGTGGAAGCCGGCAGATCGCGCAACGGCGATGCTGGGGTCGTTGCCGGGTTCGATCTCGAGGATCACCCGCGGCAGGGCGACGGTGGTGTGCGCGTACTCGGTCATTGCCCGAAGAGCGCGCACTGCCAGTCCCTGTCCCCGGTGAGCTGCACCCACGATGTAGCCGACGCTGCCGGTGGCCCGGTTCAGCAGGACTTCTCCCAGTGCCCGCCGCCCATCGGTGGTGATGGCCAGGTGGATACGCTCGTTCCCGCGTCGCGCCTGGCGTGCGCTGTCCAGGTATCGCAGCGCGGCGGCCTGGTCGAACGGCGTCTCCAAGGGGGTCCGGTATGCGACGTCGGGATCGTCGAACAGCTCTTGCATGACGGCGAGGTCCTCGCTCGTCCATTCGCGAAGCAGCAGGCCGTGAGCGGTGAGACGGAGGGGGTGCGTGTCCATGGCGATCTCATTCTGCCCTGCCGCCGTACACCGTGGCTGCTGAAGAAGCTCAACCCGAGGACACCGCGTGGGCGCGGGTGAGGTGAGCGAGCGGCCGGGGTGCTGCGACGAGGACCTCGCGCCCCGAGTAGCCGCCCTTCGCCCCCAGGGATCCTCGCGCACCGGCGCGCCGACGACCAGCGGCCCGGCATCCCGCAGCGTCTGGGTGATCTTGTCGCCGCTCACGGCGATGGGCAGCAGTGCAGGGTGCTGCGCGAGGCCGAGCCGTCGGCCCCGGGGCAGTTCCTAGTCACCGTCGTCGGCGATCTGGTTCAGGCCCCGGCGCCGGTTCTTCCCGGAGCGGCGCAGCAGCTCTCCCGCGGCGAGCGTCACGGTCGCCACGACGCGGGCCCAGCGGGGCCCGCCGCGCTCCGCCCACACCACACATACGCACCCGCCGACGGCGAGCACCACGATGCCGATCAGCACCAGAACAGCCATGTTCCCCACCCCTACGTTCATTCGGACGGTTCTGTTGATCGTCTCAGGCTGGGAAGGGATGCCCCACCGGGATGTCCCGCCAAGACGCCGACCGGGGAGCATGCCGCACGAGCCGGAGAGGGTGGGTCTGGTACAGCGTTCCGACCATGGCCCCGGCCATGATGTCCAGGACCCCCACCGTGAGCGGGACGGCGTGTCGGGGTTGAGAGCGCGGAATCCGTTGCAGGGGGTAGCGCTCGGCTGTCGGCCTGCCAACACTGGTGCGCACACCGGCGGGCGGAGAGGGTACGGGCATGGCGACGCGCACGGAACCGGAGCGGTCGGCGTTACCGGAGCGGCGGCCGGAGTTGGACGCGATCCGGATGCTGGTCGTGATCGGGCTGGTCTTCTTCCACTCGGCGCTCGTGTTCGCCGCTGACGACGACTTCTATGTCAAGAACGCCCAGACCACCGAAGCCGTCCTGATCACCGCCGGGTTCGGGGTCGTGTGGGCCATGCCGCTGCTCTTCCTCATCTCCGGCCTGGGCGCCTGGCACTCGCTGCACCGCCGCGGCGCAGGCGGCTTCGCCAAGGAGCGGTTGCTGCGGCTGGGGGTGCCGCTGGTGTTCGCGACCCTCGTATTGAACCCGCTGCCGCAGTGGCTGCGGGCCCGCTCGGCCGACGCCACCTACCACGAGTCGTACCTCGGATTCCTGCCCCGCTTCTACGACGTGCGCCTGGCGCCGGCAGAGTTTCCCTTCCTCGTTCAGGGCGAGCACTTCGAGACCGGCCATCTCTGGTTCGTCGTGCTCCTGCTGGCGTTCTCCCTCATGCTGGCGCCGCTCTTTCGATGGCTGCCGCGTGAGCATGTGCGCCACACCTGCGACCGGTTGGCGCACACGGTGCTGCGCCGGCGCGGCACCGTGCTGCTGCCGGCCTTAGCTTTCGCCGCGATCTGCGCCTTCGCGCGGATGGAGGAGGACTTCGCGGGCTGGCACCGCTGGTCGTACCTGCTGTTCTTCATCGCCGGTTTCACGCTCGCCGCCGACGACCGCTTCCGTGCCGTGATGCGGCGCGACGCCGGGCTTGCGGCCTGGCTCGGCGTCCTGTTGTTCGCGGCATGCGGTCCCGGCTTCGCCTTGGCAGACAAGCCCTTCACTGAGGCGACCGTCCTGGCCACCGCGTCACGAGCGCTGTTCGGCGCGGCCGGATGGTGTCTGGTGGTCGCCATCCCGGGCCTTCTCGACCGCCGACGGCTCCGGCACCCGCCGGCGGCACCGAACCCGGATCCGACGACGCGCCGGCGCCTCCACGGCTATCTCGCCGCCGCCGTGCTGCCCCTGTACGTCCTGCACCAGCCGATCGTGGTCGCCGTCGCGTACTTCGTGGTCGGCTGGCCGGCACCGATCCCCGTCAAGTACACCGTGCTCGTCACGATCGCCCTTGCCCTCACCCTCGCCATGTACGAGCTGCTGATCCGCCGCACGCGAGCAACCCGTTTCCTGTTCGGGATGCGGCCCTGACGGTGTCTCCAGTGCGCTGATCACGGCCACTCGTCGATAGCCATTACAAGGACGGTCGACCCGTAGTGGGCCGCGAGCTTGGTGCCCCCATGGAGGTCGACTGCGTGTGGATGCCCGCCGACCGTTCGCAGCGGGACGCCGGCTCAGACGGTGTCGATGGAGAGTCTCGGTGCGGCACTGACGATGGCATGCACGGTCTCGGCGACGAGCCGCCGGTCCAGGGGGGCGTCGTCGAAGGCGCGGTGCATGGGCCAGCCCTCGATCAGCGCGTCGAGCGCGCGGGACACCCCGGGCGTGAAGTGCAGGGCGAGACTGTCCCGACTGCGTTCGAGCCAGGCGCGGGTGGTGGCGGACACTGCCTCGTTGTGGTTGGCGTAGGCGTACATCTCGAAGATGAGTGTCATCTCGCGATCCGTGGCATAGGCCGGTCCGCAGATCAACTCGACGACGGCTTCCTCGGCTTCGGCCATCGATTCGGCCGCCTGCACGGTCTGGCGGTAGAGCAGGGACATGGTGTCCGCCAGCCGGGCGAACGCCTGCGCGAGCAGGTCGTCGATGCCATCGAAGTAGTACGTCAACGAGCCGAGTGGCACCTGCGCCCGTGCCGCGATCTTGCGATGGGTGGTCTTGTGCACGCCGCCCTCGGCGATGACCTCGAGGGCGGCATCCAGGATGCGCTCCTTGCGCCCGGGATCGTTCGGGATCTCGCGTCGTGTGCCGCTCACGCCCCCAATGTGCCACGAGTCGACCACACCGGAGTGTGTACATGCGTACATGTAAGTGTGTACGCTCGTACAGACTTTTCACACGCCTGGAGCCACCGCCCGTGACCGCCGACCTCGCCCGCCGCCGCACCGCCGTCTTCGCCCTGTTCTTCGTCCCCGGCCTGACCATCTCCTCCTGGGTGACACGCACCCCCGACGTGCGCGACATGGTCCACGCCACCACGGCGCAGATGGGTCTCATCCTGTTCGGGCTGTCCGTCGGATCGATGATCGGCATCCTGTGCTCCGGCGCCCTCGTGGCCCGCTGGGGTGCGCGGCCGGTCATCGTGGCCGGAACGACGGCGGTGGCAGCCGCTGCCGCACTCATCGGCATCGGAGCAGCCGCAGGCTCGGGCCTCGGTGTGGCGCTGGGCCTCGGGGTCTTCGGCCTGGGAATGGGGGGCGGTGAGGTGGCCCTCAACGTCGAGGGCGCCGAAGTGGAGCGATTGCTCGGCCGCTCCACGATGCCGGCCATGCACGGCTTCTTCAGCCTCGGCACGGTCATCGGGGCGATCGGAGGGATGGGCCTGACGGCGGTCGCCTTCCCGGTTCTCATCCACCTGGCGGCCGTCGCCGCGGCGGCCCTGGCCGTGCTCGTCCTCGTGATCCGCCACGTCCCCCCAGGCGTGGGCCGACGCGCCTCCGCCAAGGGCCGCGAGGCGGGGGCGGAACGTGTCGCGGTGTGGAAGGACTCCAGGCTGCTGCTCATCGGATGCGTCATCCTCGCCCTCGCCATGGCCGAGGGAACCGCGAACGACTGGCTCCCGCTGGTCATGGTGGACGGCCACGGCTTCGACCCCGCCCTGGGCTCAGCCGTGTACGCCGTGTTCGCCGCCGCGATGACCCTCGGGCGTTTCACCGGCGGACACTTCGTCGACCGCTTCGGGCGAGCGGCCGCACTGTGCGGGAGCGCGATCATCGGGGCAGTCGGACTGGCCCTCGTGATCTTCATCGACAACCAGGTTGTCGCGGCCACCGCCGCGATCCTCTGGGGACTTGGGGCGTCGCTCGGGTTTCCCGTCGCGCTCTCCGCAGCGGGCGATTCCGGCGACCAGTCCGCCGCACGCGTCTCGCTGGCCGCCACCGTCGGCTATGTCGCGTTCCTCGTGGGCCCGCCCTCCCTCGGCTACCTCGGCGAGCACTTCGGGCTACGCCACGCGCTGATCCTCGTTCTCCTCCTGGTAGCGGCCGCTGCCTTCGCCACACCCGCCGCTCGCACACCGCGGACTGAACGAGACGGGGATCCGATCCGCGCGTGACACCCGAGCCCGAGAGGGCTGGCGAGGCAGGTGACAGCCTGCGTGATCGCGTCCACCGTCACTCCCGGCATTCAACCGCGTCGATCACGAGCATCTCACCTCGATGCCGGGCGCATGAGGCGCTATCGCTCATCCCGAGTGTTCAGCTGACCGTCTTCGAATCGCCGGTACGGGCGTCCGGGTCCCGTGTCGCGGCGGGAGCGGAGGACGCCTGGGCGAGCAGGTCGCTGAGGGCCTCGCAGTGCGTGGGGCCGATGGAGTCGGCCAGGACCTGGTTGACCGCTGCGGCCAGGGCGGGAGAGTGCTGGGCGAGCAGCCGCCGGGCCTTGTTGGTCAGCGTCAGGGCGACTCCGCGCCGGTCGCCGCAGACGGACTCGCGTACGACCAGGTCCGCGTGCTGGAGGCAGGCCACCTGATAGGTCAGGCGGGTCTTGGGGCGGCCGAGCAGCTCCGCGATCCGCGTCATCCGCAGGGTGTTCCCCGGCTGGTCGGCCAGCAGGCACAGGATGAGGAACTCATCGTGCGAGACCCCCATCGCCTCCTTCACATGTTTGCGCAACTGCTGCTCGACGGCGCCCGCCGCGGCGAGCACCCGCATCCAGGTCCGCAGCTCCGCCGGCAGCAGCCCGCCCCCGCCCGAAGCCGGACAGCCGGAAGCATCGCCGGTCCGGGAGGAGCCGGCGGAGGCGGGGTCGATGGAGCCGGGCATGCGTCCAGGATACCAGTGGTCCAAATTTGAACGAATGCATGCTAGCGTGAGTCGTACAAATTTGAACCATGGCCTGAGTGAGGAGTCTCCATGACCAAAGCCGTGAAGTCGGGCGCTTTCCAGTTGGATCGCGCGGGTTCCACCGTCGCCATCCGGCACAAGACGATGTGGGGTCTGGTCACGGTGAAGGGGCACTTCACCACGCTCTCCGGCGACGGCGAGGTCCGCCCGGACGGCACCGCCACCGGCACCGTCACCGTCGGCTCCGCCTCCGTCGACACCAAGAACGCCAAGCGCGACACTCATCTGCGCTCGGCCGACTTCTTCGCCGCTGAGGAGTTTCCGGAGATCATCTACGAGGTCCGCGAGGTCACTCCGCGCGGCGAGGCCGCCGTCGAGGTCAACGGCAGCCTGACCGTGCGCGGTACCACCCGTCCGCTGACCCTGACCGCCACCGTCACCGAGGCGGGTGCCGAAGCGGCTACCCTGACCGCCGATTTCACCGTGGACCGCAGGGAGTTCGGGCTGACCTGGAACCAGGTGGGGATGATGCGTGACGTGACCACGGTGAACGCCGTCCTTCGTTTCCGGCGCACCCAGGACTGACTGAGTCCCACACCTGTCCCGGGCCATCTCGGCGCCACGGACACGTGATGCGAGCGCCGGGCATACTGCCGTACTCCCCCACCCGCGAGAAGAACTTGCGAAGGCGGTCTCCTCGCTCGTCCTCCAGCCCTACGCCCTGCGGCGGCCTGACGGACTGAGCGGCCGTCGATACGCCGGCCAGGGACCCGGATCCGCCCTGGCCGGCCCTCCCTGACGACTCGTAGTTGGCCACTGTGCCGTCCGGCAGTCGGCCCTTGGGACCCGAACCGCATGGCCGAGTCTGATTCGGGAGACCGACGTGCTTCGGCCCCCGTGCTGCTGTGCAGCACGGGGGCCAAGGAGCACCGTCCTCGCTCCGACCCAGGTCACTGCATTCCGGCGGCTCTGGTCACCATGCGTTGATGACCGGCGCGTCAGGTTCGGCCTGCCGCCAGGCCTCAGTGAGGCGCGTGAGCCGGTGCGCGGCGGCGATGCCGCGCAGAGACGCGACCTTGCCGTCGCTGACCTCGAACGCCACGGCGCCCACGACCCGGTCGTCGACCACGGCAAGGACGGCCGGGGAGCCGTTGACCAGCGCAATGTGCATCGCGGGGGAGCCGCCGGCCAGCCGCCGCTTCGCCGGAGTGGGCTTGAAGCCGGCCCGCACGTAGGAGGCGATGCGCTCACGCGTCTTGTACCGCAGCAGCCGCCTGGCCAGTCCGGCGCCGTCCGAGACCGCGGTCGCGTCGGCGGTGAGCATCGCCACCAGCCGTTCGGTGCGCCCCGACGTGGCCGCGGCGAGGAACTCCTCGACGATCCGGCGCGCGGTCGCGGGGTCCACCTCGTCGCCGCCGCGGCGCTCGGCGGCGACGCGGCGTCGGGCCCGGTGGACATGCTGCTGGCTCGCGGACTCGGTGATGTCGAGGATTCCGGCGATCTCGGCGTGGGGGTACGAGAAGGCCTCGCGCAGGACGTAAGCGGCCCGCTCGACCGGCGAGAGGCGCTCCATGAGGGTCAGCACGGCCAAGGACACGGATTCGCGCTGCTCGAAGGTATCGGCAGGGCCGAGCATCGGGTCACCCTCGAGGAGTGGCTCGGGCAGCCAGTCTCCGGCAGCGCGCTCGTGGCGCGCCTGCGCTGAGCGGAGCCGGTCGAGGCAGAGATTGGTGACGGCCTTGGTCAGCCAAGCTTCCGGCACCTCGATGCGTTCGCGGTCCGCGGCCTGCCAACGCAGGAACGTGTCCTGCACGGCGTCCTCGGCGTCGGTGGCCGAGCCGAGTAGACGGTACGCGAGCGAGGCCAGCCGGCCCCGGCTGGCCTCGAATCGATCGATGGCTGCGCTGTCCATGCGGAGGAGCCTATGCGGCGGCCTTCACACCGGCCCGGCCAGGCGCGGCGGCCAGGCGGCGCTTGCGCTTGGGCATGCCGAAGGTCGGGTGGGCGATGCTCCACCCGGCCCCCTTGAGCACGCCCGACTTGAGCCACGCGGCGGTCCGGCCGCCCAGGTACCAGGACTTCGACCGCACGTCCCCGTCCACCATCTGGAAGATCGCGTCCCGCCGCCCGAGGCTGATGTGGTTGCCGTAGTACTTCAGCCCGGTGGTCGGAACCTCGCTGCCCGTCAGGCGCGCGATGATCGCGGCGGTCGCCTGCATGTTGGTGTAGCCGGCCGAGGCGCAGGACATCGGCAGCGGCCGGCCGTTCTCACCGATCGCGTAGGCGCAGTCACCGACGGCGTAGACGTCCGGGTGCGAGACCGAGCGCATGGTTCGGTCGACGACGATCTGGCCGGTCTCGGCGACCTCCAAGCCGCCGGCGGCCGCGATGGGCTGTACGGCGAACCCGGCCGACCACACGGTCACGTCAGCTGGTATGGACGTACCGTCGGCGGCGATCGTCCGTGCCGGCTCGACGGCTTCGATGCCGGTGTGCTCGTGGACGGTGACGGCGAGCCGGTCGAAGGCCTGGCGCAGGTGACGGCGGGCCTTCGGGGAGAGCCAGGCGCCCATCTCTCCGCGGGCGGCGAGCGCGATCGAGAGGTCGGGCCGAGACTCGGCGAACTCAGTGGCGGTCTCGATGCCGGTCAGCCCCTCACCGACGACCAGCACGGTGCCGCCCGCGCCCAGATCGGCCAGGCGCTCGCGCAGACGCAGCGCCGAGGACTGGCCGGTCACATCAAAGGCGTACTCGGCCACGCCGGACACGCCATGGTGGGCCACGGAGCTGCCGAGCGCGTAAAGAAGGGTGTCGTACGTGAGCTCACCGTCGCCGTCCTCGCCGGTCACGGCGACTGTCCTGCGCTCGGGGTCGACGCCGGTGACGCGCGCGAGGCGGAGCCGCACCCCGGTGCCCGCGAATACGTCGGCGAGCTTGCGGAACGCGAGGTCCTGGCCGATCGCGAGCTGGTGGAGCCGCATCCGCTCAACGAAGTCGGGCACGGCGTTGACGACGGTGATCTCGGTGTCGACGGGGGACAGCCGGCGGGCCAGGTTTCCGGCGGCGAAGGCCCCGGCGTATCCGGCGCCCAGTACGACGATGCGGTGCTTCATGGCGATGCTCCTGTCTCGTTCGCGTGCCCCTTGAACGAGACGGCGCCCCGATTGCTGACAGGAGCCGGGCGTGATGTGGGTCACAGAGTCCGCGCCGGTCCAGGGCGGCTTTGTGCGTCTACTTGTTGTTCCGCTTCGCCAGCTCCTCCACGTAGTTGTACGCGGCGGCGCTGCCCTGCTTGCCGGGCGAGAGCTTCACGATCGCCTTGTGGCTCTCAGGATTGCCGCTGAGGTACGCCTCGGTGAGCACGTACGGCAGTCCGTCCACGCGGAACCGGATGCTTCCGTCGGGGTAGGCACTGACACGGATCTTCCGACCGTCGGGAAGCTCGATGGGGTCGGCCTTGAAGTGCGCCTCGAGTGACTGCTCAGCCATACAGAATTCCTGGTCGTACAGGCTCGGTCGGAACGGCCACCGTATCGCCATCAGCCGGCGCCGGCGGGGCAGTTCAGGCCAACTCGGTCATCCAGCGTGATCTCGAAGTCCGCAACCGTCGTATCACCCCCTACGGACGATCGAGTGGGCGACCTCCACGATCCGGCCGTCCCGGGCCATATGCCGCCGGGTGTGTACGGAGAACCGGTGCTCCCGAGCCGATCTTCAGGGTCTTGGCCTCGTGCTCGGTCGGCCCTGAACCATCCCTCCGCGCGCCAGCATGGTGGCTGCGCGGATACCCAACCCCCGAACTATGGTGCCCCACCACATGTGCGCCTGACCTGCGTCTTCCTACCGTGTGCCGACACGTACCCGTCCCCACCGCACACGAGGAAGTGGCGCACATGGCCTCCGCAGCATCCGCTCCCCCGACGCCGGCGAAGCCCGGCAGCCTCCCCCGCATCGTCGCCGCCAGCCTCATCGGCACCACGATCGAGTGGTACGACTTCTTCCTCTACGGCTCCGCCGCCGCGCTCGTGTTCAACAAGCTGTTCTTCCCGGACTCCGATCCTCTGGTGGGCACGCTGCTGTCCTTCCTGACGTACGCGGTCGGTTTCGCGGCCCGGCCGCTCGGTGCGCTGGTCTTCGGGCACTACGGCGACCGGCTGGGGCGCAAGAAGCTGCTGGTGCTGAGCCTGCTCATGATGGGCGGGGCGACGTTCGCCATCGGGCTGCTGCCCACGCACGCGAGCGTGGGCGCCGCGGCCCCCGTGCTGCTCACGACGCTGCGTCTGATCCAGGGGTTCGCACTCGGTGGCGAGTGGGGCGGGGCCGTGCTGCTGGTGTCCGAGCACGGCGACGCGCGGCGGCGCGGGTTCTGGGCCTCCTGGCCGCAGACCGGGGCGCCGGCGGGCCAGTTGCTCGCCACGGGCGTGCTGTCGCTGCTGACCGCCGTGCTCTCCGACGACGCCTTCGGCAGCTGGGGATGGCGCATCCCGTTCCTGCTGTCCGGGGTGCTGGTCATCGTCGGTCTGTGGATTCGTCTCTCTGTCGATGAATCTCCGGTGTTCCAGCAGGCGTTGGCGCAGGCCGAGGCGCGCAAGGCGGCACGGGCGGCCGATCCCGAGGCACAGGCCGAGAAGTTGCCGCTGGTCTCCGTGCTGCGGCACCACTGGCGCGATGTGCTGGTCGCGATGGGCGCCCGGATGGCCGAGAACATCAGCTACTACGTCATCACCGCCTTCATCCTCGTCTACGCCACCACCTCCGCCGGTGTCTCCAAGCAGACCGCCCTCAACGCCGTTCTGATCGCCTCCGCCGTCCACTTCGCGGTCATCCCCGCCTGGGGTGCTCTGTCGGACCGGATCGGGCGCCGTCCGGTGTACCTGCTGGGCGCGGCCGGGGTCGGGCTGTGGATGTTCCCGTTCTTCTCGCTCATCGACACCGGCGGCTTCGGCAACCTCGTCCTCGCGGTGACCGTGGGCCTGGTGCTGCACGGCGCCATGTACGCCCCGCAGGCCGCCTTCTTCTCCGAGATGTTCGCGACCCGGATGCGCTACTCCGGCGCCTCCATCGGCGCCCAGTTCGCCTCGGTCGCCGCGGGCGCGCCGGCCCCGCTGATCGCCACCGCCCTGCTGGAGGACTACGGCAGTTCCACCCCGATCGCCCTGTACGTGATCGCCTCCGCCGTGCTGACGCTGTTCGCGGTGGGTGTGGCCAAGGAGACCCGGCACCGGGACCTCGCCGCCGTCGACGCCTCGGCCGACGCCGAGTCCACGGCGGCGCGGGCGGCCGACGCGCGTACCGCCTGAGCACCTCCTCATCTGACGGCCGTTCCGTCGACCCCCGTACGCGTACGGGGGTCGACGGCGTGCGCGTCCGGGGGTACGTGGCACCGTGCGGGGGTGCAAGGGGGTCACCGCGTGCGTGTATGGGGGCGAGGGGCGTTCGACGCCGTACGGGGTTCAGCGTTCGGCCGGCCCCGACAGGCGGTGCAGGCGCAGCGCGAGCTGGATCTCCAGGGTGCGGGCGGGGGTCTGCCAGTCGTCGCCGAGCAGGCGGCCGACGCGCTCCAGGCGCTGTGCGACGGTGTTGACGTGCACGTGCAGCTCGTCCTTGGTGCGGGCCGGGCTCATACCGCAGGCGAAGTACGCCTCCAGGGTGCGTATGAGGTCCGTGCCACGGCGCTCGTCGTAGGCGGTGACCCGGCCGATGGTGCGGTCGACGAACCCGGCGATGTCCCGGTCGCCCGCGAGCAGCAGGCCGAGGAAGCCGAAGTCCTCGGCGGCGGCGCCGTCGCCGGTGCGGCCGAGCAGCCGCAGGGCCTCCAGGCAGCGTCGTGCCTCCGCGTAGGCGGCCGTGGCGGTGTCGGGGTGGGCGGCGAGGTCGCCGACGGGGGCGGAGGCGCCGACGGTGACCGCCTCGTGCACGGCGGTGCCGAGGTGGTGGGCGGTGCGCTGGGCCAGCTCCGTCGCGGTGGTGCCGCGCTGGAGGGGGAGCAGCAGGACCGTGCCGCCGTCGCGGGCCGCGGCCAGGCCCTGCCGGGTGGCGGCCAGGTGCGAGGCGGCGGACCACAGCCGCCGGCGGGCCGCGGCCTCCTGGTCGGCGTCCGCGGCCGGGGCGTCGAGACGGGCGGCGAGCATGACGTGCGTGGCGTCGAGGTCGGCGTGCAGTCGGGTGGCGCGCTCGCGCAGCAGGCGCGGGTCGCGGTCGCGGGCGTCCAGGAGGTCGTCGAGCAGTTCGCCGCGGACGCGCTGTTCGGCCTCGGCGGCCGAGCGTCTGGCGAGCAGCAGCAGGGAGGTGACCATGGCGGCGCGCTCCAGCGTGCGCTGGTCGACGGGGTCCAGGCCGGGATGGCCGCGGACCACCAGCGCGCCGAGCAGCTCGCCGCCCGCGGTCACCGCGGCGATCCAGTCGTCGCCGTGCCGCACCGCGTGCCCATCGGCCCGGGACGCCTCCAGGGGGTCGGCCGGTGCGGCGGTGGCCTCGGTGAACTCGACGGTGCCGGCGAGGACCTGGGAGACGGCGGCGGCCACGTCGTGGACTCCGCCGCCGCGCAGGACGAGCTCGGTGAGCCGGTCGTGGACGTCCGAGGCGCGCTCGATGGCCCCGCTGCGGTCGCGGATGATCTCGTTGGCACGCTCCAGGTCGGCGAGGGCCGAGCGCGTCTCGGTGAGCAGGTTGGCGCTGTCGATGGCGGCCGCGGCGAGGGCCGCGAAGGAGCCGAGCAGGGCGATCTGCTCCCTTTCGAAGACCCGGGCCCGCCGGTCGGCCGCGAACAGTACGCCGATGACCTGCGGTCCGAGCATGAGGGGCACACCGAGGATCGCGACCAGGCCCTCGTCCTGGACGCCCGCGTCGATGGTGCCGGTGTGCTGGAAGCGGGCGTCCTTGAAGTAGTCGTCGGTGACATAGGGCCGCGCGGTCTGCGCGACCAGTCCGCCGAGCCCCTCCCCCATGCCCAGGCGCAGTTGCTGGAAGCGCGCGGCCACGGAGCCCTCGGTGACGCGCATGTACGTGTCGCCCCGGGCCGGGTCGTTCAGGGTGAGGTAGGCGACGTCGGTGCCGAGCAGTGAGCGGGCGCGCTGCACGATGGCCGGCAGCACCGAGTCCAGGTCTCTCAGGCCCGCCAGGTCGTGGGCGGTCTCGAAGAGTGCGGACAGCTCCGCCTCCCGGCGCCGGCGTCCGTCCAGTTCGGCGCGCACGCGCAGCGCGAGCAGCTTGGCGCGTTCGAGCGCGGCGACGCAGTCGGCCGGGCGGCCCTCGGCGCGGGCGCGCAGCACCGGCTGCTCGTAGGCGTCGGCTGGTGCGCCGCGGGCCAGCAGCTCTAGGAACGGGGCACCTGTGTGGCACGGGGTCCCGTCGCCGCACGGGGGCTGGTCACTGCCGTGCGGCAGGGCGCCGTCGCCGGTCGGTGTCCCCGTGTCGGCGGTGGGGCGGTCGGCGGACTGCACGTGATCGCTGGGCATGCTCACAGGATTCCCCATCCGCCCGTCGCCCGTTGAGCCCTGTGGAAAACTCGGCGGCGGGCGGGCGCCGGGCAGGTCAGTGGGCGGTCCAGCCGCCGTCGAGCACGAGCGAGGTGCCGGTGACGAAGGAGGCGTGCGGGCCGCACAGGTAGGCCACGGCCTCGGCCACCTCCTCCGGTTCGATCAGGCGTTTGACCGCGCTGTCCTGCAGGAGCACCTCGGACAGCACGCGCTCCTCCGGGACGCCGTGGGCCTGTGCCTGGTCGGCGAGCTGCTTCTCGACCAGAGGGGTGCGCACGTAACCGGGATTGACGCAGTTGGAGGTGACGCCGTGCGGCGCGCCTTCGAGGGCGGCCGTCTTGGACAGTCCTTCCAGGCCGTGCTTGGCCGCCACGTACGCCGACTTGTAGGCGGAGGCGCGCAGGCCGTGCACCGAGGAGATGTTGACGATCCGGCCCCAGCCCTGCCCGTACATGTGCGGGAGGGCGCCGCGGATCAGCCGGAACGGCGCCTCCAGCATCACGGTCAGCACGGTGTGGAAGACCTCGGGCGGGAACTCCTCGATGGGGCGCACCAGCTGGATGCCGGCGTTGTTGACCAGCACGTCGGTGCCGGCGGCGGCCTGCTCGGCGGCGTCCAGGTCGGTGAGGTCCAGGACGTGTGCTTCGAGGGTGCCCGCGTAGGGGCCGGACTCCTCCGCGAGCGCGGCCAGGCCCGCCGCGTCCCGGTCGACTGCTCTGACCTTCGCGCCCGCGGCGGCCAGGCGGAGGGCGCAGGCGCGGCCGATGCCGCCGGCGGCGCCGGTGACGAGCGCGGTGCGACCGTCGAGATCGAGCGAGGAGGCGGGGGGACCCGGGAGGGCGCTGGACGAGGTCATGCTCCGACCTTAGGCAGCACCCCTACCGGACTACATGTGGTCCAACCCCATACTTCATTCAAAACTCGTGGGCTCGAACCATGTGGGGGCGTCGGAGAGTGCCTGCTTGATCCGCAACAGCCCGAACTCGTCGAGGTCGGGCAGGGCGTCCACCGCGAACCAGCCCACTTCCAGCGACTCGTCGTCGTTGACCCGTGCCTCGCCGCCCACGGCACGGCAGCGGAAGGTGATGTCCATGTACTGGCAGATGTCGCCGTTGCCGTAGGTGACGGGTTCCAGTGCCTGGACGAGGACCACCCGCTCGGCGACACAGTGCACCGCGGTCTCCTCGTGGACCTCCCGCACGGCGCAGGCGGCCGGCTGCTCGCCCGGTTCCGGGATGCCGCCGATCACCGACCATCTGCGGGTGTCGGAGCGGCGGCCCAGCAGCACCTTGCCCTCGTCGTCGAAGACGATCGCGGTGACCCCGGGAAGCCACAGCAGCTGGTTTCCGGCGGAGGCCCGGATCGTGCGGATGAAGTCAGGAGTGGCCATGGAGCGACCCTAACGGCCCGCTTCCCCGGATCACGGCGCGATCCGGGGGGCGTACGGTTACGCGTCCTCGGCGCGCCGCCCGCGCACACCGGCCCCGATGGCCCAGCCCAGGCCGCCCGCGGCGACCAGGACGAGGGCCATCTCCGGGGCGATGCCCAGCTCGGTGGCGGGCGTCTCCGAAGAGCGCAGCGGCACCTTCTGGACCAGGTAGGCGGGTGTGAACATGCCGGTCTTCTGCGTGATGCGCCCGTCGGGCATGATCACCGCGCTGACACCACTGGTCACCGGGACGGTGACGGTCCGGCTGTGTTCGACGGCGCGGATCCGGGACATCGCGAGCTGCTGGTAGGTCATCTCGCTGCGGTCGAAGGTCGCGTTGTTGCTCGGCACGGAGATCATCTGCGCGCCGTCGGTGACCGTGTCGCGCACGGCCCAGTCGAAGGCGGCCTCGTAGCAGGTGGCCAGGCCGACCTTGGCGCCGTCGATGGTGAACACGCCCGGTTCGGTGCCACGGCTGAAGTCCTGGCGGACCATCGAGGTCCAGTCCTTGTTGATGGCGCGGAGCAGCGAGCGCAGCGGCAGGTACTCGCCGAAGGGCTGGATCTGCCGCTTGTCATAGGTCTGGACGGGTCCCTTGACCGGGTCCCACAGGATCTGCTCGTTCAGCAGTCTGCCGTCCCGCTCGACGACGCTGCCGACCGAGATCGGCACGCCGATCGCCCTGGCCGCCTGGTCGATCACCATGCGCGCGTCGGGGTAGACGAAGGGATCGATGTCGGAGGAGTTCTCCGGCCAGAGCACGAAGTCGGGCCGGGCGGCCTTGCCCGCCTTCACGTCGGCAGCCAGACGCTCCGTCTCGCGCACGTGGTAGTCGAGGACCGCACGGCGCTGGGCGTTGAACTCCAGACCCGAGCGCGGCACGTTGCCCTGGACGACCGCGACCGTCGCGGTGCCGTTCTCGGCCTTGTCGCTCACGAGGGCACGGGCGGCCAGCGCGCCGACCACGGGCACGGCCACGCTCAGCAGGGCCGTCGCGGCGGCCGATCGCCGGACCGCGCGGGTGCGTCGCCCCTCCACCGCCACCGTCACGGCCTCGCACAGACCGAAACCGCACAGCACGACGGCGAAGCCGAGGACCGGTGTGCCGCCGACCGCGGCCAGCGGCAGGAACACGCCGTCCGCCTGACCGAAGGCGATCTTGCCCCAGGGGAAGCCGTTGAACGGCACGCGCGCGCGTACCGCCTCACCGGCGATCCACACGGCCGCCGCCCACACCGGCCAGGCGGGCAGCTTCGACACCGCGGCGATGCCCACGCCCACGAGGGCGACGAAGACCGCCTCCACCGCGACGAGCGCCAGCCAGGGGCCGGGGCCGACCTCGACGCCGGTCCACACCAGCAGCGGCAGCAGGAAACCGAGGCCGAAGAGGTAGCCGAGGCCGAGCGCGGCCTTCCAGCTCCGGCCGCGCAGCACCCGTCCCAGGACGGCGAAGGCCGGCAGGGCGAGCCACCACAGCGTGCGCGGCGGGAAGCTGACGTAGAGCAGCACTCCGGACAGCGCGGCGGCAGCGGCGGGCACGAGCCGGACGAGCCTCGCGCGCCAGGGGGCGGGAGCGGACTGCGGACGCAGCCTGTCCGACTCGCCGACGGAAGTTGCGGTGACGGTCACCCGGGGAGTGTACGGCGGGTGACCTGGGCCTCGACAGCACGGTCTGCGGGGCGGACGGCTACGGTCCTCGGCCCGGCGCCCGGGCAAGTACGCCTTGTCCCCGGGAGCCGGTGTGCTTGTTCCGGCCAGCCGGCGCCCGCCGAGGCGCGTGTATTTCCCGCGACCGGGGGCCGCCGAAGTGCGGGTCTTCTCGCGCGGGACGTCCACAATCCGGTCATCAGCCGTTACGGTGTGCCGGAGTCCCGGTCGGCGGCCGATTCCGGCCGAGGCAGAGCGGTCGGGGCATGGGCACGGGTGGGG
>NZ_MUBM01000089.1 GCF_002154505.1 Streptomyces carpinensis
ACGGACTTGGCCCACTTGCGGCCGGTGTCCTCCCGCTGCCCCGCGACCTTCCTGTGCAGCTTCGCCGCCTGTGCCTGCGCCTTCCGGTAGCCCTTGGATGCGGGCCGGCCCTTCGGGCTCCGGCGCCGGGCCATCATCCGCTGATAGCGGGCGAGCCCCTGCGCGGCCCGCTTGCCGTGCTCGGCATGCGGGAGATCGTAGGCGTCATCGGTGGTGACGGCCGTCTCCTTCACACCCCAGTCCACCCCGAGCACACGCCCCGTGAAGGCAAGCGGTGCGGTCCGCGCCGGGGCGACGAAGGACACATACCAGTGCCCGAGCGTGTCCTGGTACACGCGCACACTCGACGGCTCGGCCGGAAGGTCCCGCGACCACACCACCCTCAGCACGATCCCACCCGCAAGGTGCACACGACCGTCCTTCAGGCGGAAACCACGCTTCGTGTAGTTCAGGCTCGGCCTGGCCTCCCGCTTCCTCTTCCAGCGGGGCATCCCGGCCCGGCGGTGCACCGGAAGCCGGTCCTTGATGTCCTTCAGCGCCTTCGCCCTCGACCTGGCGAAGTCCCGAATCACCTGCTGCTGCGGCACCGAGGCACCCGCAGCCAGCCACGGCGTCACCCGACGCGCCTCGGTCAGCATCCTGTCCAGCTGAGCCGGACCACACGCCAGCTTCTCACCGGACTCCTTGCTCTGCTGGTGGACCTGCTTCGACTTGGCCACGCACTCGTTCCAAAGCCACCGGCAGCGGTCCCACTCCGCTTCGAGCGCGCGCCGCGCGGTAGCAGACAGGCGCACACGGAAGGAGTACCGGGCATGCCCGGCCCCCTCCGTGGTCGCGACTGGCGTCATGCATCCGAACATATAGGGGAGGACTGACAGTTGACGCCTCTCGATCGCCACGGGCTCACTCACCTCGTCGCGGGTGGACGGCCTTTCCCCCCGGAGGCGAACCCCTACTTCCCGTCCTGCTCCGCAGAAGCCCGATTCCACCCCGGCCTGAAGGCCGGGGCATCCTCGGAGGAACCCGGTGACCCGAAGCTGCGGCGGCCGCTGATCGCGTTCGCGGACCGGCTCACCCCGGAACCGCCCGAGCTGCTCTGGGGGATCATCCAGACGTTCGGCGACCGGCGCGGACCGGCGGACGGCACCCACATCGTGACCGAGAACGTGGTCCGCGGCCCCACCGCTAAGTCCCTCCACACGCCGGCCCTCGACCGCGGGCGTTCGGTGAACCCCGCCGGCCGGCGCCCGCTGCGGGCACCGGCCGGTCGAGGTCGTGTCGCCCGGTGGGTCATGCGGCCGGGACGGATTCCTCGACGGTGGCACGGCGGGGGATGACGGCCTTGCCGGCCGTCCCGCGCGCCGGCCTGAGGAAGAGGGCGAGGACGATGCCTGTGGCGAGGGCGGGGGCGATCCAGAGGTAACCGGCGGCCGTGGCGTGTGCGAAGGCGTCCAGTGCGGAGTCGCGCAGGGTGGCGGGCAGGTGGCCGATGGTGTCGGGGCGGGCGGCGTCGAAGCCGCCGGCGGTCGGCAGGGCGTGGGTGCGGTGGGCGAAGCCGGTGTTGAGAAGGGTGCCGAAGACGGCGACCCCGAAGGCCGCGCCGATGGAGCGGGCGAAGGTGACGACGGCGCTGGCGGCGCCGAGGTCTGAGGCGGGCACGCTGTTCTGGACGGTGGTCAGCACGACCATGGGCACCATGCCGATGCCGATGCCGGTGACCAGGAAGTAGACGCTCAGCACCAGGGTGCCGGTCCCCGCCCCGATGGTGCCCAGCAGGAGCAGCCCGGCGAGGTTGGCGACCAGCCCGCCGAGCAGGATCACCCGCAGCCGCTCGACGTGCGCGGCCCAGCGTCCGGCCAGGGACTGGCTGATGACGAGCCCGGCGACCAGGGGCAGCATGTGGATGCCGGAGAGCGTGGCCGAGACGCCGTGGACGATCTGGAGATAGGTCGGCAGGTAGACCAGGACGGCGAACATCGCGGCGTTGGCGAAGAAGCCGATCAGCGAGGAGAAGACCACGGTCCGGGAGCCGAGCATGGCCGGCGGCAGGACCGGCGCGGCGGCGCGGCGCTCGACGGGCACCAGCAGCATGGCCAGGACGACGGTGGCGGCGATCAGTCCGACGATGGCAGGCGAGCCCCAGCCCCACCGCTCCCCGAAGGACGTGACCAGGACCAGGCCGGTGGCGATTGCGGCCAGGACGGTGGCGCCGAGATAGTCGATGCGGGCCCGGGTGCCTCGGCCGGCCGCGGGCAGCGCGCGGGCGGCGACGGCCAGGGCGACGATGCCGACGGGCAGGTTGACCAGGAAGGCCCACCGCCAGGACAGCTGGTCGGTGAAGACGCCGCCCAGCAGGGGGCCGACAATGCTGGCAACGCCGTAGACCGAGCCGAACATGCCCTGGTAGCGGCCGCGTTCGTCCGGGGCGACGATGTCGCCGACGAGGGCGAAGGTGAGCACGATCATGCCGCCGCCGCCCACGCCCTGGAGCACGCGGGCGCCGATGAGCTCGGGGAGGTTCTGCGCCAGTCCGCAGGCCGCCGAGGCGATCAGGAAGACCGAGGTCGACGCCAGGTAGAGCCGCTTGCGGCCGAACATGTCGCCGAGCTTGCCCCACAGCGGTGTGACCGCTGTGGAGGCGAGCAGATACGCGGCGCTGACCCACGCGATGTCGTCGAACCCGTTCAGGTCCTCCGCTATGCGCGGCAGCGCGGTCGAGACGATCGTCTGGTCCAGGGCCGCCAGGAGGACCGCGAGGATCAGCGCGCTCATGGCGGCGGCGACCCCACCCGTCCGGGGTGAGGGCACCGGCTGTGTCTTCGGCATCGGGACTCGCCTTTCTGGGCGGAAGGCCAGGGACGGGTTGCCGCGAAGAACGGTGGCACCTCATCCGATTGGCACTATCAGCTCGATCTGTCACTTGAATGTAGCACTTATGCGATAGTGCTTCACACAACAGAGGCGCTAGGTGTCTCAGGTTTCACATAACCGCCGTTAGAATCGGCACGGTGAGAGCCGACGCAGCACGCAACCTCGAAGCCGTCCTGACCACCGGGGCGCGCATGCTCGCCGCCGACCCGGGCGCGAGCATCGCGAGCATCGCCGCCGAGGCGGGTGTGGACCGGCGCACCGTCTACCGGCGCTTCGCATCCCGCGAGGAACTCCTCGCCGCGATCTACGAAGCGCGACTGAAAGCCATCGAGGCAGCCATCGAAGACGCCCGGCTGCGCGAGGCCCCCGTGGCCGTCGCGCTGCACCGCTACGTCGAGAACATCATCACGGTCAACCGCACCTGGCCGGTCGACCTCACCCGAATGCTCGCCGACGACACCGTCCGAGCCCGCCGCGACGCAGCCGCCCACGAGGTCGACCACTTCCTCCACCGCGCCACCCACGAGGGCCTCCTGCGCCCCGGACTCCCACAAGGCTGGACGGGAGCACTGCTGCCCCAACTGATGCACCTGGTGATCCGGCAACTGCCGGAGCTGAGCCCCGGGCAGGCCGCCGACGTCGTCGTCGACACCCTGCTGAACGGCCTCGGAGCGCCCTGACACACCGGCGGCCCCCGGGAACACACATGTGCGTGTGCTCCCGGGGGCCGTCCGGACCGGGTGGCGGCGGTCCCGGGGCCCGCCGTTCGACTCACTTCACTCCACGGCCTCCCGCGGCACGTCCGTACCGGAGGGCTCCTGTTCCTCCTCCTCGTCGCGCGGGCGTCGGACGGCCGCCGGCGGGAGCAGCGGCACGGTGCCGGGGATACGGACGCGGCGGAGCCGGGGCGGCTCGTTCCTGGAGTCGGGGCGCTTCAAGGCCTCTCCCGTCGGTGCGTACGGCATGCCGTGCCCCCGAGCGCTCGCGGCGCTTGGCACGGCATGATCGGTGACAAGGAGAACCCACGGCCGGACCGACGCATTCCGCGGACCTGGCTCAGCCCCGGCGGACCCCTTCGAGGAACCGGCCGGCAGGTCGACGCGTTCGGCAAAGGTGGCGGGCGTCTGCGCGAAGTCCACGAACAGTTCGTGCAGCCCCGCCTCGGGGGCGGCACGCGCGTATTCGATGTGCTGGTCGAGCGTGCCCGCCCGGAGCATCCGGCCGGAGTCGGTTCTGCTGTGGGTCGATCCGGGATTGACGCGCGGCGCCAGGCGCGGCCCGTCCTGGTCGCGTTCCGCCCCGACCGCCTCCTTCCGGATGACGTCCCCGCATGCCCATCAGCCGGGACAGCGGCATCGCCACAGGCAGCCCAGCCGTCGAGCCGTCGAACGATGCGCCGCGGCCCCCCACGAGCACGCCGAACGGCCTGTGGCAGCCGCCGATCATGCTCGCCGTTCGCTCCAGCGCTGGACGCGGGTCGTGTGGGAGGCAGCGAAGGTCAGGGCCACCAAGATGTCTCCTCACAGCGGAGTGACCGGGTCGGTGAGCGGGATGCCCAGCAGAGTCTCCAGGGCGGCGACCGTCCGGGCGGGGTCCACCGCGTGTACCGTGGCGAATCCCAGGTCCGCCGCGGGTGGCAGGTACTGCTCGGTGTCGTCCACGAACACGCACTCCCCGGCGGACAGGCCGAGTTCCCGCAGCACGAGGCGGAAGATCTCCGGTTCGCGTTTGCGTGTCCCGTGGTCCTCCGACAGCACGACGGCGTCGTACAGCGTGTCGATCCCGTAGCCCTCGTACAGATTCCACGGGGCCAGGCCGACGGTGTTGGAGAGGATGCCCACCTTGACCCCGGCCCGGCGGGCTGCGGCGGCCGCGGCGATCACCGAGGGCTGGGGGCGCAGGTCGACGAAGATACGGCCCATCAGGTTGTCCGGTTCGATGCCGAGAAGCCGGCCGACCGCCTCGTTCCACTGCGTCTGGGTGAGCGCGCCGCGCTCCAGGGCTTCGGTGAGCCGGATGCCCTCGGGGTTCAGGTAGATGCCGGTGAGCAACGCCCCGTCGGCCAGTCCGGCGCGCTTCTCGAAGGCGAGCGCGGCGGGCAGCAGGGGTGTCGTCAGCACACCACCGAAGTCGAGCACAAGGCCCTTGCGGTGCTGGGTCATGCTCACACCTTAGAAGGCCGCCGGGGCCGCCTTTCCGCCAGGGCGTCGTGTGTGTCGTCGGGCAGACACATGTGCGGCGGGCGCGGCCGTGGACGGCCGGCCGGCGTGTTGGAGAGGTACGCGGCCGATGGGTGTGAACCCTCGGGTTGGGCGGTTGTGTGGTCCGGGTGGAAGGGCTCCCGGTCGTCCTGGCGACGGCGGCGGAGGCCCCGCCGCCGCGGGACCGGTCACGACAGCCGCCGCGGGCGACGTGGTGCCGGCAGGGGCGCGCCCTTTTCCGGACCGCTCCGGACGCCCCCCTGCCTCGGGTGCCGGAGCAGAGGCGGTCAACCCCGGCACCCACGGAGTGAGCGGGACGGCGCACCGCCCCGGCGGGCGCGGTCAGTTCCTCAGGCGGTGCGGATGCGCCGCGTAGACACCCAGGATGCGGACCTCGGAGGAGAAGAAGCGCAGCTCATGCAGGGCCAGGGCGACGCCGGACTCGTCGGGGTGGCCCTCGATCTCGACGTAGAACCGGCTGGCGTTGAGCCCCGCGCCGATCTGGTAGCTCTCGATCTTCGTGAGGTTCACCCCGCTGGTGGCGAACCCGCCGAGCGCCTTGTACAGCGCGCTCGGGATGTTGCGCACGCTGAAGAACAGGCTCGTCATCGTGGGCTCGCCCCGCTGCGGGGCCGGTGCGGCGTCCCGGGACAGGACGACGAACCGGGTGGTGTTGTCCGGGTCGTCCTCGACCTCGGGCCGCAGCACCTCCAGACCGTAGAGCGTGGCCGCGGCGGGCGGCGCGAGCGCCGCGTGCCGCGGGTCGCCGAACTCGGCCACCTCGCGCGCCGCCCCGGCCGTGTCGTCGCTGACGAGCGTGCGCCAGCCGCCCTCCCGCAGCACCTTGCGGCACTGCCCGAGGGCGTGCACGTGGCTGCGGACGCACTCCACCTGATCCAGGGTCGCGCCGGGCACCCCCATCAGGTCGAAGCGGATGGCGAGGAAGTACTCGGCGACGATGAACAGCCCCGACTCCGGCAGCAGGTGGTGCACGTCGGCGACGCGTCCCGCCGCGGAGTTGTCCACCGGGATCACGGCCACGTCGGCGCTGCCGAGGGCCACGGCGTCCAGGGCCTGCTCGAAGCCCGTGCAGGGCAGTTCACCCGCGTCGGGGTAGAGCGCCCGCGCGGCGGTCGCCGAGTTGGAGCCGGGTTCACCCTGATATGCGACAGTCGTCACTGTGTTCGCCCTTTCCGTGGGAAGTCCTGTCGTCGCGCGGCAGAAGCTCCCTCGCGAACCGCACTGTCGAAGTATCGGGGAACTCGCCTCGACGATCCGCATCAGGGGCCCGACGGCGCTCCGGTCCGACGTCGGTGCCCGCTCGTTCGCGGCCGCGACCACCTGCCGGACGGCGTTGCCCGCCTGTTCGACGTGGGCGACGAGCCGCGCCTCGACGGACGGCACCAGGCCCGGCGGCACGGAAGGGGCATCGTGCAGCACTGCCGACTCAGCCGCTCGTTTACGGTACGGCGGCCGGCTCGGCGGACACCAACGGCCTCCTCGGTGCCCTGTCCGACGACGGGCCGGCCAGGACCTCGTCATATGGCGGGCCGCTCGCCGCGCCGGCGCAGTGAGCGCCGTCCAGAGAAAGGCCGCGTCCCCACCCGCAGGGGCTCATCCGCCGCGCGTGTGACCAGGCCCGCCAGCGCATGTTCTCCAGCCGGACGCCGGGGCCTGGCCCGTCGCCGTCGCCGTCGCCGTCGGCGGGCAGGCTGCGGACCGCGTAGGAAGCGCCTTGGAGGACACCCCGGAGAGATCCGGGTCGCCGGTCGCGTAGGCCGGGGGCAGGACCAGCCACGTCCCGGTTCCGTCGTGCGAGGGCAGCCGCCACTGTCGGCGAGCACCCTCGGACATGGCCGTGCGTCGACGTCGTCATGGCCTCGGGAGCCCGTTCGCCGGCTTCGGCGCCGGTGGTCGTCAGAACGACGTTGTCCGGCACCTCGCCCCGCGCGTGGCGGTACAGCTGCCGGCCCAGGAGATCCGTGTTCGTCGTGGAGGACACCTCGGTGAACGCCGCCACGTGCGGGTGACCATCGCGCCTGGCAGCTTCCACAGGGGTGGCCGGGCGGCAGCGGTTCGGTACCGGTGACGTCGAGCGCGCCCCGCAGCCGCCCCGCCCGCACCTGACGGACCAGCGCGGAGGTGTCCAGCAGTCCCCGCGAGCGACGTTCACCAGCAGCAGGGCCCCGTCCTTCAGCAGTTCCATCGTGTCCGCGCCGAACATGCCGCGCGCCCGGTCGGCGGGGCGCACCGGTGGAGCGACACTCATCCACCAGATCGAACAGGACCTGGCCCGCCACAGCACACCTGGTCAGCGCACAAGCGCCGCCGGCGCCACGGAAGCCCCTGCCGCGTCCTGAGCCACGGCCGGACCGGCCTCCGGCGGCGACGCGTCCAGCCCGCTGGCCGGTTGCCCCGCTCACGCCCCTCCTTCCGTGCTGGGCACGAGTTGCGAACTTGACGGATCGGGGTCCTCTCCAGAGCGACAAAGCTATTGCGCCGTACAGACCGCCCGCTTACCGGTGTGAACTTGTCGACCTGTCGGCAATTGGCATCCGGGGGACGGACAGCGGCGCCGGCGCGGGGACTTCTGCTCGCGGACGACGTCGTACTACCGCTGCGCGGCAGCCTGGCGCAGATGACGGCTCACATCGCCGACCAGGTTGATGCGGACCCGTCGCTCCACGAAGCGCCACTGGCCGTCACGCCGCTCGAAGCGGTCGTGGTAGCGGCCGCCGGCGATGGGCCCCAGCGGCAGGTCGGGCAGCGCCTGCAGCACGGTGACATACGAACGGGAGACCGCCGTGCCCGCCTTTTCGTCGACCTCGACGGCGACATTGGTGGTGACGTGCTGGGTCCGCGGCGTGCCGTCGGCGTAGACGATCACGGTGTCGTGGAACATCTTCTCGATCGCCTCGCGCCCGCTCACCGGATCGCCGCTGCCCGTGAAGGTGGCGTCGGCGAGGAGGACGCCGAGACCGGCGAAGTCTCCGTCGTCCACGAGCTCGGCGTACCGGGCGATCAGGTTCTCGACGGCGCGGTGGCTCGACATCGGATCACCCGGCGTGCGGGGGGACGTGGACATGATCTGCTCCAAGCGAGACAGGAGAGGTGTCGGCGCGCGGCCTTTGGGACGACAGGGCTGCGAATCGGCCGGTTGTGACACCCAGCTTCCCATATCGGTGACACCTGGGCGGAGTCCCGGACGGCACCCGGCATCGGCGCGGCATCGGTCCGGGCAGGGGCAGAGCTAGGGTCTTTCGTCTGGACCGGGTGCGCACACATGTGTGCGGTGCGGGCCCCGCCGTCGGCAGCGGGCGTCGGGCCAGGGCGGCGCGCGGTGCGGGCCCCGCCGTCGGCAGCGGGCGTCGGGCCAGGGCGGCGCGGCCGGCTGCTCCGGAACTGCTCGACCCGGTCACCACCAACGTCCCCCGCGGCTCCTGCACCGACCGTCACACACCGACGAGCCGGGCCTGGAACACGTATCTCAGGGCATATGTGGCTAGAGGACACCTCACCTCGGCCTCCGCGACAAGCGCGAGTACATCGACCCCGCCGTCGGCAAGCTCACCGGCTACTTCACCACCCACCTGACCAAGTGACCCGCACGGGCCCACGCGGTCGTTTCCTGTGCGCCCCGTCTGCCTGCCCGCAGTCGGACGACTGATCCGGGGCGGTTCGGCCACTTCGACATCACCAGCCCGCCGCCGGACGAGGAACGCGAATCACGGGGAGCGCCCGGCGGGCGACCCTCGCCCGGCCGTCCCCGCACACACGGCCGTTTCCGTACGTGCGGCCGCGCACGGCGACCGGAGGCGGTGCCCGTCATCGTCGGCGGCGTGCCCGCAGGGCGGCTGCCTTGACGCGGTTCCCACAGGTCCGCATCGCGCACCATTCGCGCCGGTGGCCTCGCGAGCGGTCGCGGTAGACCTGCGTGCAGTCGGGGTGTCCGCACTCGCGCAGCAGTTCCGCCTCGGCGCCGGCCACCGTCTCCACCGCCTCGCGGGCCAGGTCGGTCAGGGCCTGGGCGGCGGTACCGAAGCGGCTGGCGCCGTCGGAGCCCAGGCGCATCGTCACCGGTGCCGAGGCGGCCTGCCGGTTCACCGCGGCAACCGCCCCGGAAGGCAGGGACCGGCCGGCGAGACGTGCCCCGACCAGTGCGTAGATCGCTTCGCGCAGCGCTGTCGCGGCGCGCAGGTCCGCCTGGTCGGATCCGGGCTTCCGGTCGAGCAGCCCGGACTCGACGAACCAGGAGTCGAGCAGTCCGGGGGTGCCGATCCGCTCGATCGGAGTCGGCGCACGCCGCGCATGCAGGGTGCCCACGAAGTCGAGCGCGGGCGTCCCGCACGGAAACACATGTCTCACGAGGCCCTCCTGACAGGTGACTGGACACCTTTTCAAAAGTAACCGGCTTGACGGGTGACGAGAAGGCATGCGAATCTTTCGTCACCGGTCAGAGCAGTTACTTCCCGATGAGGACATCCCATGACAGCCGTACGCTTCCACCTCGTCTCCACGCTCGTCCCCAAGGAAGTGCTGGGGGTGCTGACCGACTTCGGTCCCTCCCGCGCCGAGTCCTGGCCCACCATCGACGCGGACCACTTCGAGGTCCACGACCTCGGCGACACCTGGGCCGAGGTCACCGAGGGCACCGCCGCCGCCTGGGAGCGGGCACGCTACGAATGGCAGCCCGGCGGCGACACCGTCACCATCACCACCCTCGACTCCAAGCTCTTCGGCGCCGGCGGCGGCTGGGTCTTCAAGATGACCCCCGAAGGCGACGGCACTCGCGTCGGCGTCGAGCTCACCCGCCGACCCGCCACCCTCAAGGGCAAGATGCTCGCCTCCCTACTCCCCCTGGCCGCCCCCGGATCCCTGCGCAAGGCCTTCGCGGGCCCCCTGCAGGCGAAGTGACCCGCGCCCGGACCCTGACCCGAGGGGCGGCGGTGCGGCGGGAGCCACACCCCGAGGGGCCGGCGGCGTCAGCTGCCGGCCCCTTCGTCATGCCGCCGTGGAGCGGGTTCGGTTCGCGGCGCCCAGATTGGCGGTGTAGAAGTCGGTGAGTTTGGCGACGGCCGGGTCGACGTACTGCTTCTTGTCGTAGAGGTCGACGTGGCTCGCGCCCTCGATCCAGTGCAGCTCCTTGGGGCCGGTGGCACGCTGGTGGACGTCGACGGCCATCCACGAGGTGACGGCGCGAGTACCGATGATCTGCAGCAGGGGACGGTCGCCGATCAGCGGGACCGCGTAGAAGGCGTCGAAGGAGGCCATCTTGTCGACGCTCTCCCAGACGAAGAACTTCGCGGAGCGCTCGTGCGCCCCGCGCGGCGTGCAGTAGTACTCGAAGCCGTCGACGCCGTGCTCGCCGCCGAGCGCGCCGGCCTGCTCGGCCGTCTCCGGGAAGATCGGCAGAACCGCCGGCTCCTCGCCGCGGGCGGCGGCGGTGCGGGCCTGGGCGGCGGCGTCCAGCATGGCCTGGAAGACGGCGGGGTCCTGGGCGCCGTCGGCGCCGAGGCGGAACTGGCGGGCGATGTCGACGCCGCTGACGGTGGCCACCGCCTTGATCCGGTGGTCACCGCCGGTGGCGGTCAGCGCATAGCCGCCGGAGGCGCAGATGCCCAGGGCGCCGATGCGGTCGGCGTGGACCTCGCCGCGCGTGGTGAGGAACGAGACGGCGGCCTTGAGGTCCTCGATCCGGTGTGCGGGGTCCTCCAGACCACGCGGCAGACCGCCGGACTCACCCTGGAAGGCGGAGTCGAAGGCGAGCGTGACGAGGCCCTGCTCGGCCAGCCGTCGCGCGTACAGACCGGCCGCCTGCTCCTTGACCCCGGTGCCGGGGTGACCGATCACGACCGCAGGCCGCGGGCCCGACGCCGGCGTGTCCGGGGTGTGGAGGTGGCCGGCGATCTCGATGCCGGCGCTGTCGAAGGTGACACGGGTCCTGGCCATGGGGGCACTCTCCTGAAGGTGACGCTGAAGTCTGGTCGCGCCGCACCGGTCGGTGGGCTCGGTGTCCGCACCGTCCGTGCCGGGCACACATCCACCATGCGCTCCCCCGTCACCGGCCGGGAGAGGCAGGTTTCTGCCTGGGAAGGAATCTGCCCCCTCACACCTGTGTCCTGCCGGACCCGGCCACATGACACTGGAAACATGAAACAGACACCCGACTCCCACCTCGGCGCCTTTCTCCGGGCCCGACGGGCGCAGCTGACGCCGCAGGAGTGCGGTCTGCCCGAGCCCGACTCCACGCGCAGGGTCACGGGACTGCTCCGCCAGGAGGTCGCCCAGCTCGCCGCGATCAGCGTGGACTACTACACCAGGCCCGAACAGGGCCGGGTCCGCGCCTCCGCCCCCGTTCTCGTCACCCTGGTCCGCGTCCTGCGCCTGGAGGACGACCAGAAGACCTATATGTACGAGCTCGCGGGCAGGAGCGGCGCACGGCCGCACCGCCGCCGGGCCGCCGAGCAGCTGCGGCCCGCCATGCGCCGCCTGCTGGACCAGCTCACCGAGACACCCGCGCTCGTCCTCGGCAGACGCCTGGACATACTCGCCTGGAACCCTGCTGCCGTAGCCCTCTACACCGACTTCGCCACGATCCCGGCCGACCGGCGCAACTATGTGCATCTGCTGTTCACCGACCCGGTGGTCCGGGGACTGCACCGGGCATGGGAGCACGACGCCCGGGACGCCGTCGCCGCGCTGCGCATGGAAGCCGCCGCCGGCCCCGACGACCCGGATCTCGTCCGCCTCGTCGGCACCCTCACCATCCGGGACGCCGACTTCCGCACGTGGTGGGCCGAACACCGCGTCAGCGGCGCCGGATACGGCACCAAGCACTACCGCCACCGCCTGGTCGGCGACCTCACTCTCGACTGCGACACCTGGGCCGGCCCGGACGGCTCCGGGCAGCGGCTGATGGTCCTCACCGCCGAGACCGGCACCCCCTCCCACGACGCCCTGCGCATCCTCACCTCCTGGACCGCGCAGGAGCCCGGCACGGAACGAACCGAGGACCCGACCCGATGAACACCTGGACACCCGAGGACCGGAACCTGTTCACCGAGACCTACTCCCTGGTGCTGACCGCCGGGGACGGTGAGCGCCCCGGCGTGGAGATCGGCATGGTGGTCGTGGACGACGAGCTGTACGTCCGCGCCTACCGGGGCGTTCGCTCCCGCTGGTACCGAGCGGCCCGGGAACACGGGCACGGCCGGATCCGCCTGGGCTCCGTGACCCGCGACGTCCTCCTGACGACGCACGGCCTCCAACCGCCCGCCGGACTCGACGCCGCCTTCCGCGACAAGTACGGCCCGGTTGCCGACGCTCTCGTCGCCGGCCCGGAGGCCCGTGCCGCGACCATCCGGATCGACCCGGCGTGAGGGCCGTGCGGCCGTCACACGGAAGGCACATGAGGCGGTGACACCTCAGAGGCGGAGGCCGCCGGGTGTCTCTCGAAGATGCACGCCCATCGGGACGCGGCCCGGTAGCTTCCGTCGGCCGCCGGTCCGGCACCGGCAGACATTTGACTTACGTCACGTTCCACGCGGCCCGCGGGACACGTCCCGGCGCCCCCCCTCGCACCGGCGCGCACCCCACGGACGCGGGGCTTCCGCGTGGCCGTGCCGTCAACTGCCGAGCTGCGGCTCCTTCCTTGACCGTCAACTGACCGATGTGCGGGTTGCGCCCCCCGGGGAGAGTTGTGGACACAGACTTCGTCCCACGGAGGGGAACTCCAGTGATGCACCGTGATCAGTCACCCCTGCGGGCGCCTTCGACGCCCGAGCTCGTGCCCTCGCTGTGCCTGGATCTGGACCAGATGCTCGACGAGTTCACCCGGTTGCCGATGCGGGCGAAGTTCCGCTTCGACCCGGACATGCCCGCCGTGATCACGGTCGAGTTCCTGGCGGAACGCAGACCGAGCCTCATCTGGCACATCGGCCGCTCGCTCCTGCATCTGGGCCTGACGGCGATGAGCGGTTCCGGTGACGTACGGATGTGGCCGACGCTGCCCGGAGAGCGGCCCGCGTCCTGGCTGCTTCTCGAATCGGAGGAGGTGGAGGCGCTGTTCGAGGTGCCGACCGCAGCGCTGGCGGAGTGGCTCGACGCGACCTACCGGATCACCTCGGCCGAGGCGGAGATGGACGGTTTGAACTGGGACGGCTTCCTGATGGAGCTGCTGGACGGCCCTACGGCGCCCTCCGAATGAACTCGGCCGGATCCGCCCGCGGATGATTTGCCTCTCCGTGCGTCACCTGCCAGAGTGGTGACGCACAGGGTTGCCGTCGTCGGCCCGGTGCGTGGCCGACGCCACACGTATGCCGCGCGGGCACCGATGACAACGCTTTGCCGCAGGCCGCGAGTGTGCGGCGGACGAGGAGGAAGAACGTGAGGACCAGCAACCCGATCTTTTCCCGCTGGGGCGCCGCCCGTGACACGGAGCCGGCCCACGCCCAGGCGCACCGGCCGGTGGGTGCCGCGGTCGGCGGCCGGCCGGCGGGCGACCAGTTGGCCAACCCCTATGCCCCCGGTGCCGACGCGTCGGCGGGGACCGCCCGCAACGCCATCACGATGGACGACGTCCTCGTCCGCACCGGAACGACGCTCGGCACCGTGGCCCTGACCGCCGTACTCTCCTGGCTGCTGCTGCCGGTCGACGAGGCGAACCTCGGCCGCTCCTACGGCCTCGCCGGGGGCGCGGCCCTCGTCGCCTTCGTCCTGTCGATGATCCAGGCCTTCAAGCGGGCGCCGTCCCCGGCGCTGATCCTCGGCTACGCGGCGTTCGAGGGTGTGTTCCTCGGTGTGCTCTCCAGCACGGTTTCGACGTACCTCTCCCCCGGCGTCGTCGTCCAGGCGGTGCTCGGCACCTTCGCCGTCTCCGCCGCCGTGCTCCTCGCGTACCGCATGCGCTGGATCCGCGTCGACCGCCGGTTCGCCGGGTTCGTGGCCTCCGCCGCGACCGGTTTCCTGCTGCTGCTCGCCGCCGACCTCCTCTTCTCGGCCTTCGGCGCGGGCAACGGCCTCGGCTTCCACAGCGGCGGCCTCGGCATCCTCTTCGGTGTCATCGGCATCGTGCTCGGCGCGGCCTTCCTGGCCCTGGACTTCAAGCAGGTCGAGGACGCCGTCGCCTACGGTGCCCCGCGCGAGGAGGCGTGGCTGGCCGCCTTCGGTCTCGTCACGACGCTGGTGTGGATCTACCTCGAGGTGCTGCGCGTGCTGACCCTCTTCAACAGCGACAACTGAGTTCCCCCGAGTTCCCCTGCGCCGGAGGGGCACGCGCGGTGCGCGTGCCCCTCCGGCGCCTTTTGTGCGCGGGTCCGCTCCCCGGACATCCCCGGCACCGCCGCACATCCACTAGATCGCCCACGGCCTGATCGACGCGCCCTGTAGATGCCGAGGAGTTCGGCGATGACGGTGGCCGGCAGCCGGGCGTTGAACGCCGCCACCAGGGTCATTCGTCTGGATCAGGCCGGATCAGGGAGCGGGGTCTGATGTGCAGCCGCAAGGCGGAGAAGGGAGTCGGCGCGATGGGGGTCCCCCCTGCTCGTCAAAAGCTTGGGGGAATCGGCGACCGACGACAACGCCGCTAAGGGCACCACCCACGCCCCTGAGGCAGCGGCAAGTCGTCCTGCGGGTGGCGCCGCTTGTCCGCGGCGAGGTCCGCCGGCAGCCCGTCGGCCCCTACTCGAACACCCCGGCCGGCTACGGTTGTTGTGCGAGCGGCCCGAGCAGTTGCCCGGCGCGGTGAAGGAGTTCCTGCGTTACGGCACCTCGGTCGAGCGCTCCACCAGTCGCCACGCGGCCGAGGAGGTCGAGCGGGGCGGGGCGCCCGTTCCCCCGGGGCGTGTTCGTCGTCGCCCTGGGTGCGGCGGGCCGTGACGCCCGGCAGGCCCCAGGGCGGCGACCCCGCCGCCCTCGACGTGGCCCGGCCGGGCGCCCGCCACCTCGCCTTCGGGCACGGCATCCACTACTGCCCGGGCGCCCCGCTCACCCGCCTGGAGACGACGACCGCCCTGCGAAGCCTGCTCTCCCGCGTGCCCGAACTCGAACTCGCCGCCGGTGGGCTCGTCGGAGCGGACCGGCTCCGGGATCATCCGCGGCCTGCTGTCCCTTCCGGTGCGCCACCGCGTCGGCTGACGGCGCCCACGGGAAACGTCCCGGCCCGCGCCGTGGAGGCGCGGGCCGGGACGGATATGAAGAGGTACGGCCGTCAGACGGTCCGGTCACGCAGCCGGCGGGACTTCCACCCCAGCGACAGGGCCTGGAGGATGAACCACACCCCGCCGCCCGTGGCGTACACCGACAGCACGTCGAGCGAGGGATTGTCGCCCGCGGCCTGGATGTTGTAGGCGATGCCGACGAGGAAGGACAGGCCGCCCGAGATCAGGGTCGGCCACTGCCTGCCCAGCTCGGGACCGCGCCGCCACAGCCCGACGACCACCTGGGCGGCACCGGAGATGACGGCCCAGACGCCGAACACATGGAGCACCGGTGCCGCGCCGCCGGCGCCGGCGACGCCGATCGCGATGGCGGCCAGCGTGCTGAGCACCCCGTTGAGCGCGGTGACCCGGCGCTCCGAACCCTCAGGGGTGGCGCGGCGGTCGATCAGTGAGGACACCGCGTCGATCAGCGGGTAGACGACCAGCAGGGTGATCGCCACGGCGTCGAGGTCCACGTGGGCCCTGGCGAACACCAGGGCCCACACCTCGGCCAGGACACCGCGGCCCAGATACAGCCTCAGCAGGGAGGAGCGCTCGCCCGCCGCGTTCGCCGGCGTGGCTGTCCGCGTGCTCATGTTGGTTCGGCCTTTCTCGGGTCAGAGGGTCGTCGCCGACCCGGTCAGTGCCGGGCCGGGGAGACGCACCGGAAGCTGGAGGCGAGGGCCGGGTCTCCGTGGCCCTTGTAGCGGGACACCGCGGGGTAGCTGCAGAGGTCGTGCTCGACCTGCTCGCCGTTGGCGTTGATCAAGGTGGCGGGCAGCGTCTGGGGCGCCTTGCCGTGCTCGACCCAGGAGGTCAGTGCGGCGAGGCCGTCGGCCGAGCCGTCGAGGCCGTTGAGACCGCAGTGGGCGGTGTTCGGGGCGAGGAAGAGACGGTAGAAGTCGTCGGTCTTCTTGGCGCTCCCGATCTCCCGCTCGACCTGATTGCGGTACTGCACGGTGCCGTCGGTGGGAATGTACTGGTCGGCGTCGCCGTGCCAGGTGATCAGCTTGCCGCCGGACTTGCGGAAGGCGGAAAGATCCGGGTCGTCGGTGCCGATGACCTTGTCGTACTCGGCTTCGGACTGCTTGAACAGCTTGGTGAAGTCGCTGTAGGTGATCTTCGAGACGTCGAAGGACGGGTCCTTCTTCAGCCAGAGCTGGACCCAGAGAGCGGGAACCTGGAAGGGCTGGCCCTTGACGGTGCCGTCGGTGTCGAGGGCCGAGTGCGCCAGGCCCGACAGGTCGGCCCCGATCGGGACGCCGGACCACAGCTTCTTGCCCGAGGCGGTACGCGGGCCGTCCCAGATCTTGCGGACGACGTTCGCGTCGGCCGCCGTGATGGTCAGCTCCCTGCCGTCGCACACGACCTTGGTGCCGATCAGGCGGCGGGGGTCGAAGTCGCAGCGGGAGGCATCGCCGACCAGGCCGTCCTGGACGCCGTCGAACTTGTCGCAGGCCTTGACGGCGGCGTCGGTGAAGGCCTTGAACTCGCAGTCGGTCGGATAGGTCCTCTCGTTGTTCAGGACCACCTGTGGCCACAGGGTGGCGACCTCGAACTCGTCCCAGTTGATGGCGGGCGCGTCCGCCAGGATGCCGTCGTAGTCGTCGGGATAGCGCTGGGCCTCCATGTAGCCCTCACGTCCGCCGGTGGAGCAGCCGGTGAAGTAGGAGAAGGCGGCGCGCTTGCCGTAGACCCCGTTCACGACCTCCTTGCCGACGACCGCTGCCTCGTGCTGGGAGCGGGAGGCGAAGTTCTTCAACAGCGCGGTGTCGACCTGGCCCTTGCTGCTCAGCACCCAGCTGGTGTCGAGGACGTCACCGACGCCGGCGTCCGTGGTGGTCGCCGCGTAGCCGTTCTTGACCGCGGTGCCCAGGCCGACGCCGTTGTCCCCGGCGCTGTAGGCGCTGCCGCCGATGGCCTGGAAGCGGCCGTTCCACTCGGCCAGCGGCAGCCAAGTCTGCACCCTGGCATGGTCGTTGTCGCCCGGGTGGGTGAGGGTGACCGTCACCTGGCAGAAGGCCGGGACGCCGGAGACGTCACCGCCGAGGAAGCCGGTGCCGTGGATGGTGCCGCCCGGCCGGCGGACCGCCGTCACCGACTCCACCACGGTGCCAGAGGGTGCCTTCACCGGCGGCGCCACGCAGGCCGGAGGCGTGGAGACGGAGGTCCGGGGCTCCGCCGAGGCGGTCGGCAGGTACACCGCCGCGGCAAGCGGCACACCGGCCGCGAGCACGGTGAGAACTCTCTTCATTGCTTTCCCATCCGAGAAGTAGGTGTGCGCCTGGCTGCGGCGACACATGTGCACGTCACATCAGAAGGACGGTGGGTGGGCCGACGGACTCACTGCGGACGGCATCCGCGTGCACCTCCGTGACCTCGGTATGCGCCCCGAGACAGCCTCGGGCTCGCCGAAGACTGAGCCAGACTTTATCACCGGTTAAGGCGGTGACGAAAGAGGGTGTGTCGGATTCAGGTGTGCGGGTGGCCCGAACGCCCTCGGCCCGGTCCCACTCTGGCCGCGCGCCGCACGCCGCCACATCAGTCAGTCGACGATCGGCACACCGCCCGCCCCGGCCGGCCCCAAGGACGTGTTAGCTCATACGACGGTCGGCCGCGCCGGGGATGTCCATCTCCAGCCACACGGTCTTGCCCCGGCCGCTCGGCGAGGTGTTCCAGGTACGCGCCAACGCGTCGACCAGGTACAGGCCGCGCCCGTGCTCGGCCCGTGCGCTGCCCTCGTCGGTGAGCGAGTAGGCGGTGGGCACGGGCGGGTCGGTGTCCGAGTCCCGCACCTCCAGCCGGACCCGGTCGCCGGTCACCCGCAGCCGCAGGTCCACGTCGCTGCCCGCGTGGATGAGCGCGTTCGTCAAGAGTTCCGACGTGATGAGCGCCAGGTCGTCCGACAGCTCCGCCAGATCCCATTCGCGCAGGCGCTCGCGGACGAGACCGCGGGCCTCCCGGACCGCCCGCAGATCGCGCCGGTGGACGTGCAGACGGGCGACGCGCGGGGCCCGGCCGCCGTCCGTCCCCTCGTACCGGGCCAGCAGCAGCGCGGCGTCGTCACACCTGCCGGGTGCGTTCTGCAGCAGACGGTCCGCGAGGTGTTCCAGGCCGGTGTCCGCCGGCGTCCCGACGGCGTCCAGCCGTGCCCGGACGTCGTCGCGGTCCCGCTCGTACAGCCCGTCCGAGTAGAGCACGAGCACCGTCCCGGGCGGGAGGGTGTGCTCCCGGGCACCGTAGGGGTCGCGCACATGCACCCCGAGCGGCACGTTGGGCGGCGCCCACAGGCGGCGGACGGTGCCGTCGGGGAGCCGGGCGAGCGGTGCCGGGTGCCCGGCCAGCGCGACCTCGGCCGCCCCGGTGCCGGTGTCGACCGCCACCACGCAGCAGGTGGCGAGCAGTTCGGTGCCGAGCCGGGACAGCAGCCGGTCGGTGCGTTCCAGCAGAGCGGCCGGCCCGTGGCCCTCGGTGGCGTACGCGGCCACCGCGGTCCGCAGCTGGCCCATGACGGCGGCGCTCTCCAGCGTGTGTCCCTCGACGTCCCCGAGCACCAGGACCACGCGGTCGTCCGGCATCGTGATCACGTCGTACCAGTCGCCGCCGGCCTGGCCCGCGGTCGGGGCCGGCCGGTAGCGGGCGGTGGTGGTCAGCCGGGGTGTGTCCGCGAGGTCGGCGGGCAGCAGCCGTTTCTGCATGCCCTCGACGAGTGCCTGCCGGCCGGTGCTCAGTTCGATGCGCTGGACGGCCGAGCCGAGGCGGCCGGCCATCATCGTCAGCACGGCCCGTTCCTCGGGCGGGAACGCCCGAGGCCCGTCGAACGACAGACAGCACACCCCCACGACCGGGGCGGCCTCGGCCATCGGCAGGTCCTCGACGTGCCGGCTCCCGGAGAGCGGAAGATACGCCGCGGCGTGCGCCCCGTCACCGCTCCGGCGGCGCCGACCGGGATCGGAGCCGGACGGGCCCGGCGCGCCGGAGTCGAACAGCGCCCGCTCCCGCAGCGCCCGGGCGGCGGGCGTGCCCCCGTGCAGGGCCGCCCCGTGCAGCTCACCCACCAGGGCCGAGGAGTCCCCGCTGTGGCCCAGGACCCACAGCCTGCCCTCGGCCGCGGAGGCCAGCGCCAGTGCCCGCGCACCCAGCGGGGCCGTGAGGCAGAGCTCCGCCGCACCGACGACGTGCTCCACGGTGGTCGCCCGGTTCAGCATGTCGGTCAGCCGCTGGAGCGCGTACAGCAGGGTCATCCCCGTGGAGCCGGGCACCCCGGGGACGCCCCGGACGACCGGGTCGGCATGCTCGGCCTGCGGTTCGGTGCCGAAGACCGGGACCAGCACGGGGAGAGTCCCGGGCACGACCGCGACGCCGCGGTCCTGGAGGCCGGACAGCAGGCCGACGAGCCGGTCGCCGATCCGGGTGAGCCGCCGGAAGTCCGCCTCGTCGTATCCGCCGCGGTTCTCGGCGCGCAGCACGGTGAGGGAGCCGAAGCGGCGGCCTTCCCCTTCCAGCGGGACCGAGGCGACGGTGTAGGAGTACGCCAGGGCACCGTGCCGCGGGTCGGCGAGGGGATCGGGGTCCGCCAGGAGCGCCGGGCCTCCGGAGGCCAGGGCGCGTGCGGAGGCGTACGGGGAGTCCAGGGGCATCCGGCCGGGAAGCGTGAGGACGGACGGCGGGCTGCCGCCGATCATGGCGGCGCGCAGTTCGCCGCCGTCGGGAGTCAGCAGATACACGGCCGCCGCCGCTGCCTGGAGGCGGTGGGCGGTCTGGTGCACGGCGCGGTACAGCACCGCCGTCAGCTCGCCGCCGGGAACCCCGGCGGACTCGTGCCCCCGGCCGTCCGGCCGGGTGTCCTCCGCGTCCGGCGCGCTGCGGTCGTCCATGAGCCCTTCCGGCCAGACCCGCCCGTTTTCGGGCGTCACGTCACACCTTGTCCGCTTTCCCGCACACGGTACCCGTGCGTTCCTCTCCCAGCCACCGCGAGTGGTGCCGCTCGGCCCAGGACCGGCTGACGTATCCGTTACGCATCCCGAGCCTCGCCTCCGGGTCCTCGAAGGCCTTGCGCATGTGACCGAGCACGACGAAGGTGATCGCCCAGGCCAGGACGTCGTGGACGAAGATCGCACTGGTGCGGGAGATGAAGGGCAGCAGCCCCATGAACCACATCAGCAGCCCGGTGACCATCATCACCAGCACGGCACCGGCGATCCAGCCCGCGTAGAGCTTCTGGCCCGCGTTGAACTTGCCGGCCGGACGCGCCTCGGGCCGGTTGCGGCGCTTGCGGACGGCGCGCAGCCACTGCCGGTCGTACACCGCGAGGCGGTTGATCCTGCGCAGGTCCGCGCGGAAGGCGGGAGACAGCAGCCCCAGCAGGAAGGGCAGCGGCAGCGAGACACCGGACCACTCATGGAGCGTGACCATCAGGTGCCGCCGTCCGACGAGTTGGGCCAGCGGCCCGAGGTACAGACAGGCGGCGGTGACCAGACACACCAGCATCAGCAGGCCGGTGGTCCGGTGGACCCGGCGTTCGGCGGTGGTGAAGCGACGGACCCTGCCGGCCGCTTCAGGCCGCGTCACCGTGCCGGTCGGCGTCGTCGAGCCAGCCGTCGACCGCATAACCGCGCTCCTCCCAGTAGCCGGGGACGACCTTGTCGGTGACCGAGATACCTGACAGCCACTTGGCCGACTTGTAGAAGTACATGGGGGCCACGTAGAGGCGGACGGGGCCGCCGTGCTCGTGAGTGATGGGTCTGTCCTGCATGTTCAGCGCCACCAGGACGTCGGAGCGGCGGGCCTGTTCCAGGGTGAGGCTCTCGCTGTAGGCGCCGTCGGAGCAGGTGAAGCGGACCGCCGCAGCCGGGGAACGCACCCCGGCGTCGTCGAGGATGTCCGCCAGTTTCACACCGTCGAAGGGCGCCTTCTCCACGCGCCATCCGTCGGTGCACACGACGTCGTGGACGACCCGGCTCTGCGGCATCGCACCCAGTTCGCCGAGGGTGTAGCTCCTGGACCGCTCCACGAGCCCGGTGACCCGCAGCACGTAGTCCGTCTCGTCCTTGCGTGGCACCGAGCCGACGACGCTGTAGTACCGGAAGCCGCCCGGATTGGGCAGCAGTCCGGTCAGGCCCGTGGCGTCGACCTGGGAGGCGGCGGCGAGGAAGTTCTCCCAGCCGCGCTGGAGACGGGGCGCCGCGGCGAGTCCGGCCGCGCCGGCGCCGAGCATGCCCAGCATCGCCCGCCGCGCCAGCGGTGCGCCCTCGGCCCCCCGTTTCGGCTTTCCTGCCATGGTCAGTGTGCTCCTTCGAGGTGGAGACGATCCCGGTGCCGTGCCGCCGTACGGGTTGGCACCGGCGGGTGAGCCCACACGTGTGAACACCGCCGAGCCGGCCTCGGGCTCGAGGTCGTCACCTGTTAGACTGGTGACGATGGTGACATGGTCGCCGTCGGCCTGTCAACAACGTGGCGAATGGACCGCCCTCTCGACATGTGTCGCAGACACATGTGTACGGGCTCGGCCCGTCCGCCCGGTTCCCCGGCCCCACACGGAACCGGGCGCGCGACGGCAGCTGCTAAGCTTCAGGAGACGTTGACCGTGTATCGAGGAGTGGCAGACGTGGCGGGTGACGACGACATCTCCGGGTGAGATCCGGATCTGACGGCCACCGGCCGGCGCTCAGGAGCGCCGCTGACGTGGTCCGTTTCGTCGTATCCCTTTTCCCACGTCTGCCCAGGGCAGAAGTCTCTCTGCCCGCGACCGGTCCGAGGTCACTTCCATGTCCGACGCCTCCGTCATCTGCTCGAATCTTTCCTTCGCCTGGCCCGACGACACCCCCGTCTTCCACGACCTGTCCTTCACCGTGACCACCGGCCGCACCGGCCTGGTCGCGCCCAACGGCTCGGGCAAGAGCACCCTGCTCAAACTGATCGCCGGTGAACTGAAGCCCGCCACCGGCTCGGTGGCCGTCGGCGGCACGCTCGGCTACCTCCCGCAGAGCCTTCCCCTCACCGGCGACCTCACGGTCGCCGAGGTGCTCGGCGTGGCCGCGGTGATCCGCGCCCTGGACGCCGTGGAGTCCGGGGACGTGAGCGAGGAGCACTTCACCACCATCGGCGACGACTGGGACATCGAGGAGCGCACCCGCGCCCAGCTCGACCGCCTCGGCCTCGCCGACCTCACCCTCGACCGCAGCCTGAGCACGCTCAGCGGCGGCCAGGTGGTCTCCCTCGGTCTCGCCGCCCAGCTCCTCAGGCGCCCCGACGTCCTGCTGCTGGACGAGCCCACCAACAACCTCGACATCGAGGCCCGGCACAAGCTCTACGACGTGCTGTCGGACTTCACCGGCTGCCTGCTGCTGGTCAGCCACGACCGTGCGCTGCTCGACCGCATGGAACGCATCGCCGAGCTGGGAAGCGACGAACTCCGTTTCTACGGCGGCAACTTCACCGAGTACGAGGAGGCGGTGCGCGCCGAGCAGGAGGTCGCCGCGAAGAACGTCCGCAACGCCGAGGCGGAGCTGAAGCGGGAGAAGCGGGAGATGCAGCAGGCCCGCGAGCGCGCCGAGCGCCGCGCCGGCAACGCCGCCCGCAACCTCAAGAACGCGGGACTGCCCAAGATCTTCGCCGGCAACATGAAGCGCGGAGCTCAGGAGGCGGCGGGCAAGGCCGGCACGATGCACGCCTCCCGGGTCAACGAGGCCAAGGCCCGCCTCGACGAAGCCGGACGCGCGCTGCGCGACGAGCAGCGCCTCACCTTGGAGCTTCCCGACACCAAGGTGCCCGCCGGACGCAACCTCTTCCTCGGCGAGGGCATGCAGGTCCGCCTCGGGAACGAGGACGTGTTCGCGGCGGACGGCGTCGACCTGACCGTCCGAGGCCCCGAACGCATCGCACTGACCGGGCCCAACGGCGCCGGAAAGACCACCCTGATGCGGCTGATCACCGGCGAACTCACCCCGGACAGCGGGGAGATCAGGCGCAACGACGGCCGGATCGCCTACCTCTCGCAGCGCCTGGACCTGCTGAACCTCGATCGCACGGTCGCGGAGAACTTCGCCGCGTTCGCCCCCGAGCGGCCCGAGGCGGAGCGGATGAACCTGCTCGCCCGCTTCCTCTTCCGGGGCGCACGGGCGCATCTGCCGGTCGGGGTGCTCTCCGGCGGCGAGCGGCTGCGCGCCACCCTGGCGTGCGTGCTGTGCGCCGAACCCGCCCCGCATCTGCTGCTGCTCGACGAGCCCACCAACAACCTCGACCTGGTCAGCGCGGGTCAGCTGGAGAGCGCGCTCAACTCCTACCAGGGCGCCTTCATGGTGGTGAGCCACGACGAGCGGTTCCTCGCGGAGATCGGGGTGAACCGCTGGCTGCGGCTGGCCGACGGGAAGCTCGAGGAGACGGGGACCCACGCGGTGTGAGCCGTCGGTGTGTGACGTGGCCCGCGTCCGAGGCTCCGTGCCCGGCGGGCCGACCACCGATCGCGTTGGAGGGTTACCTGTGCCCCAGCCCGCTCTGCTCGCCCACGACCTCGTCCGCGATCTGGGCGGCCGACGCGTCCTCGACGGCATCTCCCTGACCGCCTCCCCCGGCCACCGCATCGGCCTGATCGGGGAGAACGGCACCGGCAAGTCCACCCTGCTGCGGGTGCTCGCCGGCGTCGACGAACCCGACGCGGGAAGCGTCACCCGCCCCGCCGACCTCGGCTTCCTCCACCAGGAGATGCCGTTCGACTCCGGCTCGACCATCGCCGCGGTGCTGGACGAGGCGCTGCGCGAGGCCCGCGAGGACCTCGCCGAGCTGGACCGGCTCGGCGAGCGGCTGGCGCTCGTCCCGGAGGACGCCCCCGGCCACCAGGATCTCCTCGACGCCTACGGCAGGCGTCTGGAACTGTCCCAGGACCGGGAGTCCTGGGACGCCGACCGCCGCGCCGCCCTGGTACTGGACGGCCTGGGCCTCGGCGCCTTCCGGCACGACCGCACCCTCGGCTCGCTCTCGGGCGGCCAGCGCGGCCGGCTGGCCCTGGCCGCCCTGCTGGTGCGGCGGCCTTCGGCGCTCCTGCTGGACGAGCCGACCAACCACCTGGACGACGGCGCCGCCGCCTTCCTGGAGGGACAGATCCGCGGCCTGCCCGGGACCGTGGTCGTCGCCAGCCACGACCGGGCGTTCCTGGACGCCGTCTGCACCGACCTGATCGACCTCGACCCGGCGGTGGACGGCCCGGTCCGCTACGGCGGCAACTACACCGCCTACCTGTCCGGGAAGCGCGCCGAGCGGGAGCGCTGGGAGCGGCGCTACGCCGAGGAGCAGGAGGAACTGGAGGCGCTGCGCGAATCGGCGGGCGTGACGGCGCACCGGGTCGCGCCGGACCGGGGCCGCACGGACAACGAGAAGATGGGCTACGGCCACCGGGCGGGCCGGGTGCAGAACCAGATCTCCCGGCGGGTCCGCAACGCCACCCGGCGGCTGGAGGAACTGGAGCGCGCCCAGGTCGCCGAGCCGCCCCGGCCGCTGCGGTTCGCGGGCGGGGAACTCGCCGCGCGTACCGGGGAGGGCCTGCAGCCGCTCGTGTCGCTGCACGGGGTGCGGGTGCCCGGCCGGCTCGCGCTGAAGGACTTGGAGGTGTCGCCGATCGACCGGCTGCTGGTCACGGGCGGCAACGGGGCGGGCAAGTCGACGCTGCTCGCAGTGCTCGCCGGGCGTCTCACCGTCGAGGGCGAGGTGCACCGGCGACGGAAGCTCACGGTGGGGCTGCTCACCCAGGACACCGTGTTCGAGCGGCCCGACCGCTCGGTGCGGGACACCTACGAGCTGTCGCTGGGAGCCCGGCGGGCCGAGAAGGTGCCGCTGAACTCCCTCGGTCTGATCCACGAGGCGGACCTCTGCAAACCGGTCGGGCAGTTGTCCGTGGGGCAGCGCAGGCGCCTGGCGCTGGCCCTGCTGGTGGCCCGCCCACCCCAGTTGCTGCTGCTCGACGAGCCCACC
>NZ_MUBM01000009.1 GCF_002154505.1 Streptomyces carpinensis
GACCACGTCGTGCATCTCCCGGGCGATCCTCGTCCGCTCCTCGTTCCGGGCCCACTCGGCCCGCTCCTCCGCCCGCTCCGCGAGCAGCTGCAACTCCCGCTCCAGACTGTCCGCCCGCTCCCGCAACGACTCCATCAGCCGCCGCCGGGCCCCCACGTACAACCCGAGCAGAAGAGGAGGAGCCGTCAGCCCCAGCGACGTCGTGACCGCGGCGAACGGAACGAACCAGTCCCCGAGCGAGAAATCCCCCCGGGCCATGTCCTGCCGCACCCGCACGAACGTCACGATCATCGTGCCGAGGAACGACATCCCGGCCAGCGCGCCGATGATCCGCCGCGGCAGCTCACACGTCGCCAGGGTGTACAGCCCGACGATCCCCATCAGGAAACCCATCTGGGCCGGCGTGACGGCGATCGCGACCAGCACCACGGCGATCGGCCACCGCCGCCGGATCAGCAGCACGGACCCGGCCAGCGCCCCGAACACGACTCCGACGGCCACCGGAACCCCGGCGTCCCGCGCGAACGGCACGCCCTCGGCCCCGCACTCCACCGCGGACACCAGCGCAAGGCCCCCGTCGAGCGCGGCACTGCGCCATCGCGCCCACCACCACGGCCCGGTCCGGGCCGCCCGGTGCTCTTCCCCCGTCCTGGTCATGCCCTCCAGCCTACGGGCGCCCACCCCGGCTTTTCCGGCGAGTTTCTCGTGCCGGACTGTGACCACACTCCGTAATCGAATGTCACCGAAACCGGCCGGTATCCCTCGAACTGCTGAACAACCCCTGTTCGAGCCCGGAACCAGGCATTCCAGCCACACGGTATGCCTAAGGCACATTCATCCGGCAAGTACGCCGACTTCGAGGGACTACGGGAGCGGGCGATCGCGCTGCGCCAGGCGGGACTCAGCCGACGGCAGATCCGGGACCGCCTGCACGTCGACAACAACGACATCCTCAACCGCCTCCTGGAAGGGGAACCGGCTCCGGAGTGGACGAAGCGCCCGAACGCGAAAGACGACCTGCGCGACAAGGCACGCGAGCCCCGCGTCCAGGGCTGGACCTACGACCAGATCCAGGCGGAGCTGGGGTGCTCGAAGAGCTCCATCTCGTTGTGGGTGCGGGACCTGCCGAAGCCTGAGCGGCAGAAGCGGACCCGCGAAGAATCGTCGGCGATCGCAAGGCGGGGCTGGGAGGCCACACTACAAAGCCGCGAGAAGGAGCGCCGGCACACGAAGGCGGCCGCCAAACAAGCAGTCGGCAGCCTCTCCGACCGAGAGGTCTTCCTGGCGGGCGTCGTCCTCTACTGGGCCGAGGGCGCCAAGGACAAGTCGTACAGCCGCCGCGAGAGGCTGCACTTCATCAACAGCGACCCGAACGTCATCAAATTCTTCTTGAGCTGGCTCGACGCACTTGGCGTGGAACGCCGGCGTCTGCGCTTCCGGGTGAGCACCCACGAGTCGGCCAACGTCACGGATGCCGAAGAGTTCTGGGCCGAACTGGTGGGCGTGGAGCCCTCCGCATTCCAGAAGGCCACACTCAAGAAGCACAACCCGAAGACAAGCCGGAAGAACACCTCGGAGGCCTATCGCGGCTGCCTGGTCATCTACGTTCTCCAAAGCGCCGACTTGTATCGTCGCATGGAGGGCGCCTGGTACGGCATAGTAGAGGGCGCCGCTCGGCAGCCGGGCTGAATGTCCGGTTTAGTCGATATGATCCCCCGTGGTGTAATTGGCAGCACTGTGGCTTTTGGTGCCATCTGTCCGGGTTCGAGTCCTGGCGGGGGAGCTCAGTTGGTTCGGGTCCTGACCCACACAGGGTCAGGACCCGCTCTCGTCTCCCCCTCGCCCCACCCCGGTATCCTGCGGATGTCCACCCCACCCAAAAGCCGAAGGGCATCCCGTGAGCGCCATTCGCCCGGCAGCCGTCGTCGTTCTCGCAGCGGGTGAGGGCACCCGTATGAAGTCGGCCACACCGAAGGTCCTGCATGAGATCTGTGGCCGTTCCCTGGTCGGTCATGTGCTCGCCGCCGCGCGCGAGTTGAAGCCCGAGAACCTCGTGGTCGTGGTGGGGCACGCGCGGGAGAAGGTGACCGCGCATCTCGCCGAGGTCGACTCCCAGGTCCGCACCGCCGTGCAGGAGAAGCAGAAGGGCACCGGGCACGCCGTCCGCATGGGGCTGGAGGAGCTCGGCGGGTCCCTGGACGGGACCGTGGTCGTCGTCTGCGGGGACACGCCGCTGCTCACCGGTGACACGCTGCAGAAGCTGGCCGCCACCCACGGCGAGGACGGCAACGCCGTCACCGTGCTGACCGCCGAGGTGCCGGACGCCACCGGCTACGGCCGGATCGTGCGCGACGGCGACAGCGGTGCCGTGACCGCGATCGTGGAGCACAAGGACGCGACCGAGGCCCAGCGCGCGATCCGGGAGATCAACTCCGGGGTGTTCGCGTTCGACGGGCGGCTGCTCGCCGACGCGCTGGGCAAGGTGCGGACCAACAACAGCCAGGGCGAGGAGTACCTCACCGACGTCCTCGGGATCCTGCGTGAGGCCGGTCACCGGGTCGGGGCCTGCGTGGCCGGCGACCACCGGGAGATCGCGGGGATCAACAACCGCGTGCAGCTCGCCGAGGCCCGGCGGATCCTCAACGACCGGCTGCTGACCGCCGCCATGCTCGCCGGGGTGACGGTCGTGGACCCGGCGACCACGTGGGTCGACGTGACCGTCACCTTCGAGCAGGACGTCACCGTTCTGCCGGGCACCCAGCTGCACGGGTCGACGCATCTCTCCGAGGGCAGTGTGGTCGGGCCGAACAGCCGGCTGACCGACACCCGGGTCGGGGCGGGGGCGCGGGTGGACAACACCGTGTCCTACGGGGCCGTGGTGGGCCCGGAGGCGTCCGTGGGGCCGTACGCCTATCTGCGGCCCGGTACGCGCCTCGGGCTGAAGTCCAAGGTGGGTACGTACGTGGAGACGAAGAACGCCGCGATCGGTGAGGGGACGAAGATTCCGCACCTGTCCTACGTCGGTGACGCCACGATCGGTGAGTACACGAACATCGGTGCCGCGAGCGTGTTCGTGAACTACGACGGGCAGGACAAGCACCACACCACGGTGGGGTCGCACTGCCGTACCGGTTCGGACAACATGTTTGTGGCGCCTGTCACGATCGGGGACGGCGCGTACACCGCCGCCGGGTCCGTGATCACGCGGGACGTACCGCCCGGTTCGCTGGCCGTGGCCCGTGGCCAGCAGCGGAATATCGAGGGTTGGGTGGCTCGCAAGCGTCCGGGGAGCGCGGCCGCGAAGGCGGCCGAGGCGGTGTCCCGGAAGCCCGAGGGCGAAGCCTGACCGGAAACGGGTGCGCCAAACACGGCGTACCGTGATAAGTGCACACCCGCACCCCCACCAGCTGAGACGGCCTCTCGCGCACGGTTGACACGGTTGACGAGGTCATCTCGACATCCAGCTGCGAACACCCTCTGAGGAGACACTGCTGTGACCGGGATCAAGACGACCGGCGAGAAGAAGATGATGTTCTTCTCCGGCCGCGCCCACCCCGAGCTTGCCGAGGAAATCGCCCACGAGCTGGGTGTCGGGGTGGTCCCGACGAAGGCGTTCGACTTCGCCAACGGTGAGATCTACGTGCGTTATCAGGAGTCGGCCCGTGGTGCGGACTGCTTCCTGATCCAGAGCCACACCGCTCCGATCAACAAGTGGATCATGGAGCAGCTGATCATGATCGACGCGCTGAAGCGCGCGTCGGCCCGCTCCATCACGGTGATCGTGCCGTTCTACGGTTACGCGCGGCAGGACAAGAAGCACCGGGGCCGTGAACCGATTTCGGCGCGTCTGGTGGCCGATCTGATGAAGACGGCCGGTGCGGACCGGATTCTCACGGTCGATCTGCACACGGACCAGATCCAGGGCTTCTTCGACGGTCCGGTGGATCATCTCTTCGCGCTGCCGCTGCTGGCGGACTACGTGGGCAACAAGGTGGACCGTTCGAAGCTGACGGTGGTGTCTCCGGACGCCGGCCGGGTGCGGGTGGCGGACCGTTGGTGCGACCGGCTGGGCGCGCCGCTGGCGATCGTGCACAAGCGGCGTGACAAGGATGTGGCGAACCAGGTCACCGTGCACGAGGTCGTGGGTGATGTGAAGGGCCGGATCTGTGTGCTGGTGGACGACATGGTCGACACCGGTGGCACGATCTGTGCGGCGGCGGACGCGTTGTTCGCGCATGGCGCGGAGGACGTGATCGTGACGGCGACGCACGGTGTGCTGTCGGGTCCGGCGGCGGATCGGCTGAAGAACTCCAAGGTGAGCGAGTTCGTGTTCACGAACACGCTGCCGACGCCGGGTGAGCTGGAGCTGGACAAGATCACGGTGCTGTCGATCGCGCCGACGATCGCGAGTGCGGTGCGTGAGGTGTTCGAGGACGGTTCGGTGACGAGCCTCTTCGACGAGCAGTAACGATCACTCTGTGACTCCTCGCGGGTCTTTGTAGATCGTTTTTGGTTACGGCCTCCCTCTCCGAGTAGACTGCTGCAGTTGCTCGGCGAGGGAGGCCGTGGCCGTCTTCGGGCGGATACGGCGGTCCGTAATCGACGCGCTCTTCGTAGCAGGCCGTTCGTGTGGCCGGGTGACCGCATCCCCTACTTCTACGAGGAGTGAAGAGCATGTCCGAGGTGAAGCTCGCCGCCGAGACCCGTACCGAGTTCGGCAAGGGTGCCGCGCGCCGCATCCGCCGTGACAGCAAGGTTCCGGGTGTTCTCTACGGCCACGGTTCCGAGCCGCTGCACCTGACGCTGCCGGGTCACGAGCTGCTGCTGGCGCTGCGTACGCCGAACGTCCTGATCTCCCTGGACATCGACGGCAAGACCAACGAGCTGGCGATCCCGAAGTCCGTGCAGCGCGACCCGATCAAGGGCTTCCTGGAGCACGTGGACCTGCTGCTGGTCAAGCGTGGCGAGAAGGTCACGGTCGAGGTGCCGGTGCACACCGAGGGCGAGCTGGCCCCGGGTGGCAACCTGCTGGAGCACGTCCTGGCCGCGCTGCCGGTCGAGGCCGAGGCCACGCACATCCCGGAGCAGGTGACGGTGTCCGTGGAGGGTCTGGAGGCCGGTGCCTCGATCCACGCCAAGGACATCGCCCTGCCGAGCGGTGTGACGCTGGCCGTCGAGGAGGACGCCGTCGTCCTGCAGGTCCTGGCCGCGCAGGCCGAGGAGGCCCCGGCGGGCGAGGAGACCGAGGGCGAAGAGGCCGCGGAGGCCTGATCCGCGGTTCGGCCGTGACCCACAGCGGTGGCTTGTCCAGCCGTTGCTCTCTTCGGGGAGCAGCGGCTGGTGCCGTATCAAGGAGAGATGGACGTGACCACCCCGGCGACTTCCGCGCGTGACCCCTGGCTGATCGTCGGCCTCGGCAATCCCGGACCGGAGTACGCCATGAACCGGCACAACGTGGGGTTCATGGTGGTGGATCTGCTGGCCGACCGCATGGGAGGCCGGTTCAAGCGGGCGGGCAAGGCGCAGGCGCAGGTGGTGGAGGGGCGGATCGGTCCGCCTGGTCCGGAGAGCCGCCGGGTGGTCCTGGTGAAGCCGATGTCGTACATGAACCTGTCGGGCGGTCCGGTGAACGCGCTGCGGGACTTCTACAAGGTGCCGGTGGCGAACATCGTCGCGGTGCACGACGAGCTGGACATCGACTACGGCACGCTACGGCTGAAGCTGGGCGGCGGCGACAACGGGCACAACGGTCTGAAGTCGATGACGAAGGCGATGGGCGCGGACTATCACCGGGTGCGGTTCGGGATCGGGCGTCCGCCGGGCCGTATGCAGGTGGCGGACTTCGTCCTGAAGGACTTCGCGGCGGCGGAGCGCAAGGAGCTGGACTACTTCGTGGACCGGGCGGCGGACTCGGTGGAGTGTCTGCTGGCGGAGGGGCTGGAGCGGGCGCAAAGCGCGTACAACTCCTGACTTGTCCGGCCCCGGGTGGGCCGGGAGTTGACCGGGTGTGGGGGGATGGCCAATGATCCCGGCCATGCCTGCCGCCGCAGCCACCGCCCGTCGTTCCCGTCAGGCCCGCACGAACCGCACGGCCCGCAAGGCCGCGCGTAAGGCGTCGTTCGCCGCGTTGCGGTTCGGGCGGGTCGTGTCGATGGGCGCGGTCGCCGTGCTCATCCTGATCGCGGGTGTGTGGGCGTCGTGGAGCACCGTGCCGTACGTGGTGCTGACCAAGGGGCGGGAGCGGGGGACGGTCGAGGTGACGCGGTGCGCCCACGGCACGTGCAGCGGCCCGTACACGCCCTTGTCGCCGGGGTCGGCGGCCCGCGACCGGGTGGAGATCGGCTCGGCGGCGGTGCGCAAGGGGCGGACGTACAGCGTGGTGGTGAAGCCGGGCACCGACGAGGTGCTGCGCTCGGGCCCGGCCGGGATCCTGTACGCGTGGGCTCCGCTGGGCGGCGCGCTGCTGCTGGCCTCGGTCGTGGTGGCGGGCGGCCTGCGGCTGACCCGGGTGGCGTGGGTGCTGGCGGGGTCGGGGGTGGCGCTGCTGACGGGGGCTTTTCTGGCGCTTTGACGGGCCTGGGTGTTCTCCACGCCGTGGGAGACGGGTTTGTTCCCGGTTCGTGATTGACGGGGCCAGGGGTGCCGCTGGGAAGCTGAGCCGCCCCCTCCACAGTCTTCCTGTTCGATTCTCGAAGATGGACTGCCCATGCGTACCCTGATTCGCGCCGGCGCGCTGTCCGCCGGTGTCTCGGCGGCGCTTGTGCTCGCTCCCGCAGCGCACGCCGCCTCGCACGCCTCCCGGCCCGGTGACAACGGCACCGTGAAGATCCATGACGCGAAGACCGGCGAGGAGTTGCGCCGGAACGAGCCCCACGTCTGCACGTTCTATCTGGACGCCTTCGGATTCGACGGCGTGCAGGAGGTGCACTGGCACATCGAGGCGTGGGCCCCGAAGGCCGCCACCAAGGGTGAGACCGTGAAGTCCGGCGACATCACCCTGAACGCCCGCGGCCACGGCCGTACGGAGGACCTGTCTCTGCCCGACGGGCACTACAAGCTGTTCTGGAACTTCGACGGCGAGAAGGGTGCCGCGAAGCACAAGGTGTTCTGGACGGACTGCGCGCCGGAGCACGGCGGTTCCGGCTCGACGCCGGGCGGGCCCGGCTCCACGCCCGGCGGTCCGGGCTCCGCTCCCGGCGGGACCGACACGCCGGGAGCCTCCGCGTCACCGACCGCGGGGGCGTCCTCTTCGGCGCCGGCTTCCTCTTCGGCGTCGGCTTCCTCGGCTGCGGCTCCCGCCGCCTCGTCGTCACCGTCCGCGCAGGGCGGCGCGAGCGGCGACCTCGCCGCGACGGGCAGCAGCGCCCCGGTGGGTCTGCTGTCGGGCGTCGCGGCCGCGCTGGTCGGGGCGGGTGGCTTCCTGGTGCTGCGGCGCCGGGCCCGCCGCGGCTGAGCGGTCCGCCGGACGAGGAGTGCCCCCGGGCTCGTACGAGCCCGGGGGCGCTGTCGTGCGTGGCGGGGTCAGCCGGTGTTGCGCAGGCCGGCCGCCACGCCGTTGACCGTGAGGAGCAGGGCCCTGGAGAGCAGCGGGTCGGGCTCCTCGTCCGCTGCCGCCGCGTCGCGCTGCCGCTTGAGCAGGGCGACCTGGAGGTAGGAGATCGGGTCGAGGTAGGCGTCGCGGATGCTGAAGGTCTGCTTCAGGACGGGCTGGGCGTCGAGGAGTTCGCTCCCGCCGGTGATCTTCAGGACCTCGCTGACGGTGAGTTCGTGCTCGGCCTTGATGACGTCGAAGATGTGCCGCAGCTCGTCGGGGACGAGGGTGTCGACGTAGTGCTGGGCGATGCGCAGGTCGGTCTTGGCGAGTGTCATCTCGACGTTGGAGACGAAGTTGCGGAAGAAGTGCCACTGTCCGTGCATCTCGTCGAGCACGGTGTCCAGGCCGGCCTCGCGCAGTGCCTTCAGTCCGGAGCCGACGCCGAACCAGCCGGGGACGATCTGCCGGGACTGGGTCCAGCCGAACACCCAGGGGATGGCGCGCAGTCCGTCGAGCCCGGCACCGGAGTCCGGGCGGCGGGAGGGACGCGATCCGAGGTGGAGGTCGGCGAGCTGGTCGACGGGCGTGGAGGCGAAGAAGTACGCCGGCAGGTCGGGGTCCTCGACGAGGCGGCGGTAGGCGGCGTGGGCGGCGTCGCTGACCACGTCCATGGCGGCGTCCCAGCGGGCCAGGGCCTCGCCGGACTGGCGGGGGGCTGTGTGCAGGGCGGAGGCCTGGAGCGTCGCGGCCACCGTCAGTTCCAGGTTCTCCCGGGCGAGGGAGGGGATGAGGTACTTGTCGGAGATGACCTCGCCCTGCTCGGTGACCTTGATCTCGCCCTCCAGGGTGCCCCAGGGCTGGGCGAGGATGGCGTCGTGGGTGGGGCCGCCGCCGCGGCCGACGGTGCCGCCGCGGCCGTGGAAGAGGCGCAGCCGTACGCCGTAGCGGTGGGCGACGTCGCGCAGGCGGCGCTGGGCCCGGTGGATCTCCCACTGGGAGGTGGTGATGCCGCCGAACTTGGAGGAGTCGGAGTAGCCGAGCATGACCTCCTGGACGTCCCCGCGCAACGCGACCAGCCGCCGGTAGGACGGGTCGGAGAGCATGTCCTCCAGGATGGTGTCGGCGGCCTTGAGCTCGTCGGTGGTCTCCAGCAGCGGCACGATGCCGATCTTCGCCCAGCCGGCGTGCAGGTCGAGCAGGCCGGCCTCGCGGGCGAGGACGGCCTGCTCGACCTGCACGC
>NZ_MUBM01000090.1 GCF_002154505.1 Streptomyces carpinensis
GCCTCGGCCGAGGCCACACCCGTGTGCAAAGTGATCGGAGCGAACTGCACCCCGCGGCTCACCAGCTCCGCCACCAGCCGCGCCGTGAAGGGCCGCGCCGCGCTCGGCATCTCCGCGCTGCCCGCCCCGTCGGCGGACGGCACGGCGAACACCGTCTGGTACACGGACAGCGGCTGGTCCCGCTCCGTATAGGAGTAACGGATCGGCCGGCCGTGCTCCCGCAGCAACCCCGGCACCCTCGACGCCGACCCCGACCCCGTCACCCGCGCCCACCACAACCGCGCGCTCTGCGCGCTCAGCGGCTCCACCAGCACCAGCCGCACGCCCTCCGGCAGCACCACCTCTGTACCCGCGGGCGTACCCGCACGCGCGCGCGTGGTGCCCCGCCCGTCCGGATCCCGCACCTCCACCGCCCAGCGCCCGTCGTCCCCGCGCGTGGAGAAGTGCACCACCACGCGCGCGGTCCCGATCCGCCCGTCCACCGCCGCGGCCAGCGTGGGCGAGGTGTTCACCACGAGCAGGTCCCCGGCCCGCAGCAGCCCCGGCAACTCCCCGAAGGAGCGGTGCGACACCTCCGTGCCCCGCGACACCAGCAGCCGTACGGCATCCCGGTCCAGCCCGGGACCGCGCTGCTCCACCGGCAGCCGCGCCGACAGCTCCTCCGGGAGCCGTCCCCACTCTCGAACGGGCCGCAGCGGGGGGACCCCCGTCGCCCGGGTCACCGCGCCTCCGGGAGGGCGGGCGCGGCGTAGCGACCGCTGGGCGGGCGCTCGTCCAGCAGCCGCAGGAAGGCGGGCACCACACTCTCCGGCGACGGGCGCGGGCCCTCGTCGTCCGGTACGGCCGCCGCGTACAGGCCGGTGGCCATGTCCCCCGGGTCCACCGCCCACACCCGCAGCCCCTGCTCCTCCACGGCCAGCACCGCCGCCAGGTGGTCCAGCGCCGCCTTGGCCGCCCCGTAACCGCCCCAGGTCTCATACGCCTCGGCGGCCGCGTCCGAACTCAGTGTGATCACCGTGCCCGACGCCGACTTCCGCAGCAGCGGCAGCGCCTCCCGGACCAGTCCCAGCGCGGCCACCGTGTTCACCTCCAGCGCCAGGCGCAGCCCCTCCACCGGCAGCTCCGCCAGGCGCACCAGCGGCTCCGCGCCCAGCGCGCTCGCGTTGTGCACCAGCAGATCGACACCCCCGAGCCCGCGCGCCGCCGCCACCAGCTCCGCCCGGTGCCCGGCGTCCGTGACGTCCCCGGGCAGCGGCACCACCCGCGCTCCGGGCACGGAGACGGCCCGGGCGGCCTCCTGAAGGGCCCGTTCGCCCCTGGCGTCCAGCACCAGGTCCCAGCCGCGCCCGGCCAGGGCCCCGGCGAGCGCCCGTCCCAGCCCTTTGGAAGCCCCCGTGATGATCGCTACCGGCATGACACCCGTCCCCTTTTCATGACACCCGTCCCTTGTCCCCGGTCAGTCGTCGTGCGCCTCGTGATCGGCATGCCGTCACCGTAGGAACGCGGCACCGGCCCTCACCTCGGGCGCGAGTCCCGGACCGGCGCGGTACTTCGCCCTACGACAACGGGCCGGGGCCCCGGGTCGTAGGCCACCGGCCCGGTTCGCCGGACCTAGGACCGGCGTCCTAGGAGCGGCCGTCACAGGTCCGATCCGCCTGTCACACCCCGCCGGTACCGTGAGGGCATGAGTCAAGGTCCCCGGTCCGGCCTCTCCGCGGTGAGCTCCGCGCTGCTGGCCATGAGCAGGCACCTGGAGGTGCGTGACGTCCTGAAGACGATCGTCGCCTCGGCCCGCGAGCTGCTCGGCGCGCAGTACGCCGCCCTCGGCGTCCCGGACGACCACGGTGGCTTCGCACAGTTCGTGGTGGACGGGGTCAGCGACGAGCAGTGGCGCGCCATCGGCCCGCTCCCGCGCCAGCACGGCATCCTCGCCGCCATGCTCCACGAGGCCAGGGCCGAGCGTCTGGCCGACGTGCGCAAGGACCCGCGTTTCGAGGGCTGGCCGGCCGCCCACCCCGAGCTCTCCGACTTCCTGGGCCTGCCCATTCGCGACGGCGACGAGGTCATCGGGGCCCTGTTCCTCGCCAACAAGTGCTGTCCCAAGCCGGCGGGCGGCTGCGGTTTCACCGAGGAGGACGAGGAACTGCTCGCGATCCTCGCCCAGCACGCCGCGATCGCCCTCACCAACGCCCGCCTCTACGAGCGCAGCCGCGAGCTGACCATCGCCGAGGAACGCTCCCGCCTCGCCCACGAGCTGCACGACGCCGTCAGCCAGAAGCTGTTCTCCCTTCGCCTGACCGCCCAGGCCGCCGCCGCTCTCGTCGACCGGGACCCGGCGCGCGCCAAGGGCGAGTTGCAGCAGGTCGCCGCGCTCGCCGCCGAGGCAGTCGACGAACTGCGCGCCGCCGTCGTGGAGTTGCGCCCCGCGGCTCTCGACGAGGACGGCCTGGTCGCCACCCTGCGCACCCAGGTCCAGGTCCTCGACCGCGCCCACAGCGCACGCGTCACCTTCACCGCCCACGGCTTGCGCGCGCTGCCGGCCGCCCAGGAGGAGGCCATGCTCCGCGTCGCCCAGGAGGCTCTGCACAACGCGCTGCGCCACTCCGGTGCGGAGCACGTCGACGTCACCCTGGAGCGCCGCGGCCGCGGCGCCGTCCTGCGTGTCACCGACGACGGCAGGGGCTTCGACCCGAAGGCGGTCCGGCGCGCGGGCCGCCACCTGGGCCTGGTCTCCATGCGGGACCGGGCGAGTGGAGCCGGCGGCAGACTCACGGTGGAATCGGCGCCCGGCAAGGGCACCGCGATCGAGATGGAGGCCCCCGGTGGCTGACGCAATCAAGGTGCTGGTCGTCGACGACCACCAGGTGGTCCGCCGGGGCCTGCGCACCTTCCTCGAGGTGCAGGAGGACATAGAGGTCGTCGGCGAGGCCGCGGACGGCGCCGAGGGCGTCGCACGCGCCGAGGAACTACGGCCGGACGTCGTCCTCATGGACGTCAAGATGCCTGTCATGGACGGTGTCGAGGCACTGCGCCGGCTCCGCGAACTCGGCAACCCCGCACGCGTGCTGATCGTCACCAGCTTCACCGAGCAGCGCACGGTGGTCCCGGCCCTGCGCGCGGGCGCCGCCGGGTACGTCTACAAGGACGTGGACCCCGAGGCGCTCGCCGGGGCCATCCGCTCCGTGCACGCGGGCCACATCCTGCTCCAACCGGAGGTCGCGGGCGCGTTGCTGACCCAGGACGAGAACAACACCGGTCAGGGTAGGGGGAGTTCGCTCACCGACCGGGAGCGTGAGGTGCTCGGCCTGATAGCGGACGGCCGCTCCAACCGCGAGATCGCCCGCGCCCTGGTGCTCTCCGAGAAGACCGTCAAGACGCACGTGTCGAACATCCTGATGAAACTGGACCTGGCGGACCGCACGCAGGCCGCGCTGTGGGCCGTACGCAACGGTGTGACCGGCTGATCCGCGCCGCCCACGGCAATTCGGAGCGTTCCGCTCCGGGCTGAGATTCATACCGTCGTGGGAATGTCCCCCGGATGGCGGAACCTCGCCACGCCGCGGCCGTTCTCCAGTGCGTGCCGCGGCGACTGCCGCGGCTGTCGTCAGGAGGGCTCAGAAGTGAAGAACCTGAAGAAGGCAGCTGCCGTGACGTTGGTGGCGGGCGGGATCGTGGCCGCCGGCGCCGGAATGGCCTCCGCCGCCGACGGCGCCTGGGCCGGCGGCGCCGCCAAGGGCTCCCCGGGCGTCGTCTCGGGCAACGTCGTCCAGGCCCCGATCGACATCCCCGTCAACGCCGTCGGCAACAGCGTCAACGTCATCGGCGTCCTGAACCCGGCGTTCGGCAACCTCGGGTTCAACCACTGACCCAAGGCCCACCCACCGATGCCCACGGCCTCCCGGATCCTCCGGGAGGCCGATCGGTTGTGCGGCGAAGCCGCGGGGGCTTGGACCGCCGGCCGGTGAAAGCAGCCCGCCCGGCGCCCGCTGCTCGCAGAGCTCGCCGGAGTTCGAGGACGAGGCCGTCAAGGCCGATGGGGGCCTGGGGGCGCAGCCTCCGGGGCGCTCGCACCTACGCGGTGAAGAACGTCCGGCGGCGCACCCCCAGGGCGCTCGCACCCGACGTGATCCCGAACTCAAGCCACGTTCACCGCATCCTCTTCTCCCGCTCCTCCACAACGGAGTTGTACGCCGCCACCTGCGCCCGCCGAGCCGTCCGCTCCACCGGCCGCAGCGCGGCCACCCGCGCCGTCATCTCGGACGCGCTCACCGCACCCCCGTGCCCGTTCTCATGGGCCAGCGAGATCAACAGCCCCACCCGCTGCGCCAGCTCCAGCACCCGCACCGCCCGTGGCGGATACCCCGGCGCCAGCACCTCCCGCCCCCGCTCCGCCCGTGCCCGGTAGGCGTCGATCGCCGCCTCCGCCACCGGTCCCGACCCGGCGACGTCCAGCCGCGACAGCACCTCGGTCGCATCCCGCAGCGCCTCCGCCAGTTCCCGCTCGGCCTCGCCCAGCGACGGCACATCGGCCGGCGGTGCCTCCCGCACCGGCAGCACGTGCCACACCACCTCGACGTGTACGTCCCCCTCGGGGCCGGCCTCGTAGACCTCCGGCACCAGGCCGAACGCGGCGCCGTGACAGATCACCGCCTCCTGGGCGTCCATGGCCCGCGCGTTGAACTCCGGCGGCCCGCTCAACCCCAGCGGATGCCCCGGTGCGGGCAGCGCCACCCCCAGCGCGCCCACCCCGAGCGTCCGCAGCCGCCCCAGTGTGAGCGTCAGCCCGATGGGCCCGGACTCGCCGGGCAGCCCCTCCACCCGATGGACGGCATCCTCACCCACGATGGCGAGCACGGCGTCGTCCGGTGAGACAAGTCCGGCCAAAAGGGCATTTCCCCAAGCGGCGAGGCGTCCAGAGCGCGGTTCCGAAAGCATGCCTCCACCCTAAGGACCGGACCGATGGAACGGCCCGCCCATCTCGTGGCGTAGATTCGGTGGGGGCTGCGCCCACCGGCGCGGCGGACCGAGCCACAGGCGTACGCGACAGCCGAGACCGGCGGCACACTGCAAGGGGAGACAACGCGCTCATGAGCGATGTTCTGGAGCTTCAGGACGTATCCGTGGTCCGCGAGGGCCGGGCTCTGGTGGACCAGGTCTCCTGGTCGGTCAAGGAGGGCGAGCGCTGGGTCATCCTCGGCCCGAACGGAGCCGGCAAGACCACCCTCCTCAACGTCGCCTCCAGTTACCTCTACCCCAGCAAGGGCACCGCCACCATCCTCGGAGAGACCCTCGGCAAGCCCGGCACCGACGTCTTCGAGCTGCGCCCCCGCATCGGCGTGGCCGGCATCGCCCTGGCCGAGAAGCTGCCCAAGCGCCAGACCGTCCTGGAAACCGTGCTGACCGCCGCCTACGGCATGACCGCGCACTGGCACGAGGACTACGAGGACGTCGACGAGCAGCGCGCCCGCGCCTTCCTCGACCGCCTCGGCATGACCGAGTACCTCGACCGGAAGTTCGGCACCCTGTCCGAGGGCGAGCGCAAGCGCACCCTGATCGCCCGCGCCCTGATGACCGACCCCGAGCTGCTGCTCCTGGACGAGCCCGCCGCCGGCCTGGACCTCGGAGGCCGCGAGGACCTGGTCCGCCGCCTCGGCCGGCTCGCCCGCGACCCCATCGCGCCCTCGATGATCATGGTCACCCACCACGTCGAGGAGATCGCCCCCGGCTTCACCCACGTCCTGATGATCCGGCAGGGCAAGGTCCTCGCCGCGGGCCCCCTGGAACTCGAACTCACCTCCCGCAACCTCTCCCGCTGCTTCGGCCTCCCGCTCGTCGTCGAGCAGGTCGGCGACCGCTGGACCGCCCAGGGCCTTCCCCTCTCCTAGCTTCCGCCGCCGAAGTCCCGCCTCCCCGGCGGCGGCAGGAGCCGGCCGCCCCTTCGCGCCCTGTCCGCCGTAGGACCCGCGGCCCTACCATGACCATGTGAACGACATCGACGCGTGGGTGTGGTGGCTCGTCGGCGCCGCGGCGCTCGGTATCCCGCTCGTGGTGACCGCGATGCCGGAGTTCGGCATGCTCGCGGTCGGCGCCGTCGCCGCCGCGGTCGTCGCCGGCTTCGGCTTCGATCTCGTCGTCCAGGTGATCGCCTTCCTCGTCGTCTCCGTCGCCCTCATCGCCGTCGTCCGGCCCATCGCGACCAGGCACAGCAGACAGCGCCCCCAACTCGCCACCGGAATCGATGCGTTGAAGGGCAAGCAGGCCGTCGTGCTCGAACGCGTCGACGGCTCAGGCGGCCGGATCAAACTCGCCGGAGAGATCTGGTCGGCGCGCTCGCTCGACACCGGCCGCGCCTACGACGTGGGCGCGGAGGTCGACGTCGTGGACATCGAGGGGGCCACCGCCATCGTCATGTGACCTGGACCGAACGCCCCACGCGGCATGCGACGGTCTGTCAGACTCGACCAGCAAGATCTTCAACAGTCACAAGATCTTCCGAGAGCGCCGAGGCGGAGAAGGGTACGGGAAGCAACGATGGCACCGGTCATCATCGTCCTGATCGTTCTGGTGGTGTTGGTCTTCATCGCCCTGATCAAGACGATCCAAGTCATCCCGCAGGCCAGCGCCGCCATCGTGGAGCGCTTCGGCCGCTACACGCGGACGCTCAACGCGGGCCTCAACATCGTCGTCCCGTTCATCGACACCATCCGCAACCGCATCGACCTGCGCGAGCAGGTCGTGCCGTTCCCGCCGCAGCCGGTGATCACCCAGGACAACCTGGTCGTCAACATCGACACCGTCATCTACTACCAGGTGACCGACGCCCGGGCCGCCACCTACGAGGTCGCCAGCTACATCCAGGCCATCGAGCAGCTCACCGTCACCACCCTGCGCAACATCATCGGCGGCATGGACCTGGAGCGCACCCTCACCTCCCGCGAGGAGATCAACGCGGCCCTGCGCGGCGTCCTCGACGAGGCCACCGGCAAGTGGGGAATCCGCGTCAACCGCGTCGAGCTCAAGGCGATCGAGCCGCCGACCTCCATCCAGGACTCGATGGAGAAGCAGATGCGCGCCGACCGGGATAAGCGCGCCGCCATCCTCCAGGCCGAAGGTGTCCGGCAGTCCGAGATCCTGCGTGCCGAGGGTGAGAAGCAGTCCCAGATCCTGCGCGCCGAGGGTGAGGCCAAGGCCGCCGCCCTGCGCGCCGAGGGGGAGGCCCAGGCCGTCCGTACGGTCTTCGAGGCGATCCACGCCGGCGACCCGGACCAGAAGCTCCTGTCCTACCAGTACCTCCAGATGCTTCCGAAGATCGCCGAGGGCGACGCCAACAAGCTCTGGATCGTCCCCAGCGAGATCGGCGACGCCCTCAAGGGCCTGTCCGGCGCCATGGGCAACTTCGGTCCACTGGGCGGAGGTTCGGGCGGTGGCAACCCCACGAACACCGGTGGCTCGGGCGCGGAGCGCCGCGAGAAGCCGTCCATCGACTGACCCCGCACCGAAACGCACGCCGCCCGCACCCGGCCCAGGGGGACGGGGCCGTTCCGGCATGCCGCCACGTCGCGTGGGCGCGGCAAGCCACGTACCACCCGCAGCCGCAAGCCATCCTCGACCCGGCGGACGCTACGCGGCCTCCGGAGCCAGCCAGCCAGGCAGTGCTTCGAGGTCGTCCTGCCCGAGGGCGAGCAACATCGCGTCCGCCGGCGTCGGCTCGAAGGGCTCGCGCAGCAACGGCATCCCCGCCTGCTCGGGTGTCCGGTCCGCCTTGCGGTGGTTGTCCTCCGCGCACGAGGCCACCGTGTTCAGCCAGGTGTCCTGCCCGCCCTGCGACCGCGGCACCACGTGGTCCACGGTCGTCGCCCGCCGCCCGCAGTACGCGCACCGGTGCCGGTCCCGCACCAGCACACCCCGCCTCGACCAGGGCGCTTGTCTTCGGAACGGCACCCTCACGTACCTGCACAAGCGGATCACCCGGGGCGCGGGTATGTCCACCGCCGCTCCCCGCATGCGCAGCTCGGGGTGGGCCTGCTCGACGACGGCCTTGTCCTGGAGGACCAGAACGACGGCTCGGTTCAACGTCACCGTCGACAGTGGCTCGAAGCTCGCGTTCAGCACCAGCGTGTCCCGCATCCGGCCCACCTCCCGTGTGCACCTGCCCACCCCCTGGCGGGCTCGGATCAACTCTGGACGGGCGCGCCGCGATGGACAACGCAATAAAAATGCCCGCCTCCGATCACTTCCAAGACCGGAGGCGGGCAAACGTTCGGTGAACGCCGCACAGGACGGAGGACACGTCGGGGTGGTACGTCAGCCCTCGGCGGGGTTCTCGTACTCACCGATCAGCTGGGCGCGCGCCAGCGTGTGGAACCGCAGGTTGAAGCCCACCACCGCGGGCGAGGCGTCCGCGTCCGGACCGAGCTTCTCCTGGTCGACGGCGTACACCGTGAAGACGTACCGGTGCGGCCCGTCCCCGGGCGGCGGCGCGGCACCCCCGAAGTCCTTCGTCCCGTAGTCGTTGCGCGCGTGCAGGGCGCCCTCGGGCAGCCCCTCGAACTTGCCGCTGCCCGCACCCGCGGGCAGCTCCGTCACCGAGGCCGGGATGTCGAACAGCACCCAGTGCCAGAACCCGCTGCCCGTCGGCGCGTCTGGGTCGTAGCAGGTCACGGCGAAGCTCTTGGTCTCGGGCGGGAATCCCTCCCAGCGCAGCTGCGGCGAGGTGTTCCCCGCCGCGTGGACCTGAGCGTCCTTGAGCGTCGCACCCTCCTGGACGTCGTCGCTCGCGACCGTGAAGGACGGCACGGGCGGATGGAAGTCGTGGGGGAGCGGCCGCCTCTTGAGCTCGGTCACCTCGGCACCTCCTGATCGGTTACGGGTGATTCCTGAATCGACGGAATCATCGGTTCCCGAGCCTAGAACCAGTTGCGCTTGCTGCCGACCTCCGAGATCCACTGGTGCAGGTACGCCGCCCAGTCGGTCCCCTGGTAATCGTGCAGACCCACCTGGAAGGACCGGTAGGTGTCACTGCCCTCGCTGAACAGCCCCGGCTTCTTGTCCATCTCCAGCACCACGTCCATCGCGTGCTCGTCCGCGACGAAGCTCAGCTCGACCTGGTTCAGCCCCCGGTACTGCGACGGCGGGTAGAACTCGATCTCCTGGTAGAAGGGCAGCCGCTGCCGCGTCCCGCGGATGTGCCCGCGCTCCATGTCCGCGTCCTTGAACCGGAAGCCCAGCTGGATGAACGCGTCCAGGATCGCCTTCTGCGCCGGGAGCGGGTGCACGTTGATCGGGTCCAGGTCACCGGAGTCCACGGCACGCGCGATCGCCAGCTCCGTGGTCACACCGATGTGCATGCCCCGCAGCGCCTGCCCGTCGATCATCGTGACCGGCGTCTCCCAGGGGATCTCCAGGCCGAACGGCACCGTGTGCACCGCGCCCGCCTGCAGCTCGAAGGCGCCGCCGAGCCGGACCTTGGTGAACTCGACGTCCTGCTTGTACTCCTGGTCGCCGCTCTCGACCTCGACCTTCGCCTGGAGCCCGACCGACAGCCCCTCGATCTCCTGGTTCACGGAACCGCCCTGGATCCGCACCTCGCCCTGGACGACCCCGCCCGGCACGACGTTGACCTCGTGCAGCACCGTCTCCACCGACGCCCCACCGGCCCCGAGGCTCGCGAGCAGCTTCTTGAACGCCATGACTCTCCCTTTACGTGAGGATCCCTGATCCCTACATACGCGATCCGGCGACCACCGGTTCCGCGCTCACACCCTGGCAAGGGACGCCGGACCCCGACCACCCCTGGACGTCAGCCGGCTGGACTACGCTCGTAAGCCATGATCGCGCCCTCGGACCGTACGCCCCTGCCCAGAGAGTTCTTCGACCGCCCCGTCGTGGACGTCGCCCCCGACCTCCTGGGCCGCATTCTCATGCGCACGACCCCGGACGGCCCGATCGCCCTGCGCCTGACGGAGGTCGAGGCGTACGACGGCCCCAACGACCCCGGTTCGCACGCCTACCGTGGCCGCACGGCCCGCAACGAGGTGATGTTCGGTCCCCCCGGACATGTGTACGTCTACTTCACCTACGGCATGTGGCACTGCATGAACCTGGTCTGCGGACCGAAGGGCCGGGCGAGCGGGGTACTGCTGCGCGCCGGAGAGATCGTCGAGGGCGCCGAGCTGGCCCGCATCCGACGACTCTCGGCCCGCAACGACAAGGAACTGGCCAAAGGCCCGGCGCGTCTTGCCACCGCCCTGGACGTGGACCGGTCGCTCGACGGCACCGACGCCTGCGCGGCCGGCGACACCCCGATACGGATCCTGACCGGCACCCCCATCCCCTCCGACCAGGTATGCAACGGCCCGCGCACCGGAGTCGCCGGCGAGGGCGGCAACGGGGACGTCCACCCGTGGCGCTTCTGGGTCGCCGACGACCCGACGGTGAGCCCGTACCGGGCCCACACACCGAGGCGCCGCAGAAGTTGACTCGCACCCGGAAGGTGCGTAACGTAGCCCAAGCCGCTGAACCGGGTACGGCGATCGCCTGCAGCCGGAGCGGCCAACCCACTACTTACCGAGCACCCCTCTGCGGGGTCGTTTCTGGTGTGTTCGCACGCCCGAATTCGAACTCGCGGAACTCGATTATGAACCGAGGCGGGAATCGGCTAACGTAGTGAATGTCGAAAGGCCGACGGACGAAGTCCACAAAGCCCGAGACAGAAACTCCCGCCGACTGGGAATCGGATCGAAAAGGTCTGGTAGAGTCGGGACCGCCGGAAAGGGAAACGCG
>NZ_MUBM01000091.1 GCF_002154505.1 Streptomyces carpinensis
GCGTACGCCCTGGGCGCGGCGGTCCGGCCGACCGCGTACGCGGCCCACCGCACCGCCGGCCCCCGTCCCGTGCGCCCGGCCACCGGCGACCCCGCCGAGGCAGCCCCGTGAGCGCACGCAGGCAGCCTCCGGGCGACGGCTACGCGGGCCGCTGGAGCACCGTGAGGCTGCGGTCCGTGAGTGTCAGCCGGTCACCGGCCCGCACCTTGCGGCCGGTGCGCGGGCGGACCGGGGCGGTCCGGGCCGTGTCGACCACCACCTGCCACTGACGTCCGTGGTCGACGGGAACCACGAAGTCCAGTGGCTTGGGAGCGGCGTTGAACATCAGCAGGAAGGAGTCGTCGGAGATCCGCTCCCCGCGCTGGCCGGGCTCCGAGATCGCGTTGCCGTTGAGGAACACGGTCAGCGCGGAGGCCCGCGCCGAGTCCCAGTCCTGCTGGGTCATCTCCTTCCCCTCCGGGGTGAACCAGGCGATGTCGGACAGATCGTCGTGGGTGCCCTCCACGGGCCGCCCGTGGAAGAAGCGGCGCCTGCGGAAGACCGGGTGCTCCATGCGCAGCCGCGCCATCGCCCGTACGAAGTCCAGCAGCTCGCCGCCCTGCTCACCGGTCTCCGGCCAGCGCACCCAGGACAGCTCGTTGTCCTGGCAGTAGGCGTTGTTGTTGCCCTGCTGGGTGCGGGCGTACTCGTCGCCGTGGCTGAGCATGGGCACGCCCTGGGACAGCATCAGCGTCGCTACGAAGTTGCGCATCTGCCGCGCCCGCAGCCCGAGCACCTCGGGGTCGTCGGTGTCGCCCTCCACGCCGCAGTTCCAGGACCGGTTGTGGTTCTCCCCGTCCCGGTTGTCCTCGCCGTTCGCCTTGTTGTGCTTGTCGTTGTACGACACCAGGTCGTGCAGGGTGAAGCCGTCATGACAGGTCACGAAGTTGATCGAGGCCAGCGGGCGGCGGCCGTCGTCCTGGTAGAGGTCGGAGGAGCCGGTGAGCCGGGAGGCGAACTCCGCCAGCGCCCGCGGCTCGCCCCGCCACAGGTCCCGGACGGTGTCGCGGTACTTGCCGTTCCACTCCGTCCACAGCGGCGGGAAGTTCCCCACCTGGTAGCCGCCCTCGCCCACGTCCCACGGCTCGGCGATCAGCTTCACCTGCGAGACCACCGGGTCCTGCTGCACCAGGTCGAAGAACGACGACAGCCGGTCCACCTCGTGGAACTGGCGCGCCAGGGTCGCCGCGAGGTCGAAGCGGAAGCCGTCGACGTGCATCTCGGTGACCCAGTAGCGCAACGAGTCCATGATCAGCTGGAGCACGTGCGGCGACCGCATGAGCAGGGAGTTCCCGGTGCCCGTGGTGTCCATGTAGTAGCGCGGGTCGTCCGTGAGCCGGTAGTAGCGCGGGTTGTCGATGCCCTTGAAGGACAGCGTGGGCCCCAGGTGGTTGCCCTCGGCGGTGTGGTTGTAGACCACGTCGAGGATGACCTCGATCCCCGCCTCGTGCAGCGCCCGCACCGCCGACTTGAACTCCAGGACCTGCTGACCGCGGTCGCCCCAGGAGGCGTAGGCGTTGTGCGGGGCGAAGAAACCGATCGTGTTGTAGCCCCAGTAGTTGCTCAGCCCCATGTCCACCAGGCGGTGGTCGTTGACGAACTGGTGTACGGGCATCAGCTCCAGCGCCGTCACCCCGAGCTCCGTCAGGTGCTCGATGATCGCCGGATGGGCGAGCGCCGCGTAGGTGCCCCGAAGCTCCTCGGGCAGCCCCGGGTGCCGCATCGTGAGGCCCTTGACGTGCGCCTCGTAGATCACCGTCTCGTGGTAGCCGCGCCGTGGCAGCCGGTCGTCGCCCCAGTCGAAGTACGGGTTGACCACGACCGACGTCATGGTGTGCGGCGCCGAGTCCAGGTCGTTGCGCCGACCGGGGTCGTCGAAGTGGTAGCCGTAGACCTCCTCACCCCACTGGACCGAGCCGCTGATCGCACGCGCGTACGGGTCGAGCAGCAGCTTCGCGGAATTGCAGAGCAGTCCGCGCTCCGGGGCGTACGGGCCGTGCACCCGGAACCCGTACCGCTGTCCGGGCATGATGCCCGGCACGTACGCGTGCCGGACGAACGCGTCGCTCTCCCGCAGTTCCACCGCCGTCTCCGAGCCGTCGTCGTGCAGCAGACACAGCTCTACTCGGTCCGCGGCCTCGGTGAAGACCGCGAAGTTGGTGCCGGCGCCGTCGTACGTGGCACCGAGTGGATACGCCTCTCCAGGCCAGACCTGCATGGACACGACTCTTTCAGGTGTGCGGCGCCGCCGGTGGCGCCTTGGTCCGAGTCTCCCCGAAAGTAAGGGAACCCAGTGCGACCTACGTCCCTCTTACCCGGCGACCAGCGCATACGGGGTATGCCCTCCTTCTCGCTCCACCGGGGGCGTACACCGTATGCCCGAATCAGTGGGACCGATTCGGGACGCTCCCGTGACCAGGGGAGCTTCGGATGCTCCCGCGACCGTGGGGGCTGGGGGAAATAGGGGGAAGATTGTGCGCACAGTAGTGCACCGCCACCTGGGCAAGGTGGTGGCCGGTGCGGCCGTGGCGGTGGTGGGGTGTGCCGCCGTGGTCGCGATCACACTGCCGGGCACGGCGGGGGCCGACGAGCCTGCCGGGAACAGGGCCGGCGCGTCCGTTCGGCAGGCGGCCGACGCGGAGGACGGCGCGGTCGGGCCGGGCGTCGTCGCGCAGGCCCCGGCCGAGGGCGGGAAGGGTACGGGCAGCGACCCGCTGACCGACGACGAGGTCGCCCGGGCCGAGCGCGCCGCCCTGGACCGGCAGCTTCTCGGCGCCGCGAAGAACGTCGACGGAGGCAAGGGCCCGCAGCGCCTCGGCGCCGAACTCGCCGCACCCGAGGCCGGCGAGCTCGACGACCCGCACCCGCCCCGGCGCGCCGACGTCGCCTTCTACGACTACCGCGACGACACCCTCGTCACGAAGACGGTGAACCTCGACACCGGCCAGGTCGAGCGCACCGCCACCCAGCACGACGTGCAGCCGCCGCTGAGCCACGACGAGAACACCGAGGCCGCCCGCATCCTCATCGCCGACCCGCTGGGCGCCGGCCTGCGCGCGGACTACCAGGACGCCACCGGCAGGAAACTCACCTCGCCCGACCAGCTGCTCCTCGACAGCATGGTCTACCGGGCCGGCCCCGGCGCCCAGCCCGCCGTGCTCGCCAAGTGCGGCGAGCACCGCTGCGTACAGCTCTTCCCGAAGGTCCGCGACGGCGGGTGGATCGACGCCCGGTCCTTCGTCATCGACCTCAGCGCCCGCAGGGTCGGCCGGCTCGGCGCCTGAGCCGCCCGCCGCCCTCCCGCCACTTTCCACTCGCTCCTCGAGGGAGTTCTCTGCCATGCCCGTCATCAGAATCAGCCGTGCCCGCCGGCGGGCGGCGCTCGGCCTGACCCTGGCCGCCCTGGCCGTCGGCGCGACCACGGGCGCCGGACCGGCCACCGCTCGCACCGCCGCCCGGGCGCAGGCCGCCGCCGCGGCCCCGGCGGCCGACTGCGGGGCCGCCTACCGCATCGAACAGAAGCTCGCCACCGGCACCACCTGGCGGATGTGCTGGGGCTACGAGCGGGAGGCCGGGCTCGTCCTGGAACACGTCTCCTACCAGCCGCCGGGGGAACCGAAGCCGATCAAGGTGCTGGCCACCGCCAAGCTCGCCCAGATCCACGTCCCCTACGACGACGGCGGCAACGAGTACAGCGACCTGACCCGGGCCGGCTTCGGCTACGGCCTGCTGGACCTGACGCCCGCCGAATGCCCCGGCGGCACTATCAGGACCGTCAAGCTGCCCGAGGGCGGGGACCCGGAGCACCGGCAGGTCAAGGGCCTGTGCACCACCACCCGCTCGCGCGGACACGCCTACCACATGCAGTCCGACCAGAACGGCAGGACGTACCAGGCGCAGGGCAAGGACCTGCTCGTCTACACCGTCAACAAGGTCGGCTGGTACGAGTACATCACCGAGTGGCGCTTCCAGGACGACGGCACCATCCACATGAACATCGGCGCCACCGGCAGCCTCTCGCCCTACGACTACGACGCCGGCGACGGCCGCGGCTGGCCGGTCGGCAAGGGTGCCAAGGCCTACGCCACCAGCCACAGCCACAACGTCTTCTGGCGGCTGAACTTCGACCTGGACGGCTCTTCCAAGGGCCGCGTCGAACAGTACGACTCCCAGGTCAGCGCGCCCGCCCGCGGACAGCAGGGACCGACCGAGAAGACCACCGGCACCAAGGTCGCCAAGGAGCTGGCGGGCGACGCGAGGAACAGCCGCTGGTGGCGCATCGTCAGCGCCACCGGCAAGAACAAGGACGCCCACCCGCGTTCCTACGAGATCGTGCCCGGCGCCACCACGAAGTACCTCGGCCGCCCCTTCACCAAGCACGACATCTACTTCACGGAGTACAACAGGTGCGAGCAGTTCGCCAGTGACAACCTGCGCAACTGCGGGGCCGGGCACGGGAGGTCCGTCGACGCCTGGGTCAACGGGCAGACGCTCACTCACCCGGTGGTGTGGGTGAACGTCGGCTTCCACCACATAGCGCGCGACGAGGACCAGCAGCCGATGCCGGTCCACTGGCAGGGCTTCTCCATCGCTCCGCGCGACGTCACGGCTATGAATCCGCTCACTCCCCCCGCCCTGGCCGACCAGAACGGGCATGTGCGCGACGGAAGTTGAGAAACGAGCTGTCCATCCGGCTGCACCGCGCACCGCTCCCGGAGTACCCTTCCTTGATCGTTGGGATGGGGAGAGCTCGGGGGAGCGGAAGGCGGTGCACGGGTGGGCTCGGGAGGCCTGGAGCTGCCCCCTGGTGACGAGGGTCACGAGGGGCACTCCGCAGACGTCCCGCCCGGTGCGGTGTCCCTGGCCCGGCCCATGGACGCCGGTGCCATCGGGCCGGAACTGGACTGGGACGCCGACGCCTGGCGCGAGGTGCGCACCCGCGCCCAGCGCGCCGGCCGGGCCTACATCTGGCTGAACCTCGTCGAACAGCGGCTGCGCGCCGTCGTCGCCGCCGTGCTGCGCCCTGTCTACGAGCCCGTGCACGGCGACGACTGGGTGGTCGCCGCCGCCGGACCGGCCGGACAGGAGTGGGTGCAGCGCGCGGTGGCCGTCCGCGAGGTCAGCCGCCGCAAGGGCTACCTGCTCGACCCGGCCGACGACAACGTCATCAGCTTCCTCACCCTGCCCCAGCTGCGCGAGCTGATGGTGCAGCACTGGCCCTGCTTCGAGCCCTACCTCGACGAACGCCGGGACGTCGAACTCGCCCTGGACGAGCTGGAGGTGACCCGAAACGTCGTCTCCCGCAACCGGGCCCTGTCCGAGGCGGTGCTCGGCCAGGCCGAGCGTGCCTCCGCCCGCCTGCTGGAGATGCTCGGCACCGCCGGGGACGTGCCCTCCGCCCGGCGACTGCCGGTCGACGCGGTGGAGGACCTGGTCGGCGACCGGTACGCGGACGTGGTCGCCGTACACCCGGACCGGGTGCGGCTGCTGCGCCAGTTCCCGGCCGAGGACATCTTCGGCGGCGCCCGCCGGCTGGACGCCATCGGCATCGGCCTCACCCTGCTCGTGCAGAACTTCTCCGGCCGCCGCCTGGTGCGCCTGGCCGAGTCCGGCTGCCGGGTGCGGCTGCTGTTCCTGAACCCGGCCTCCAGCGCGGTCAAGCGGCGCGAGCGCGAACTCGGGCTCAAGCGAGGGGAGCTGAGCCGCTCGGTGGAGATGAACATCCTGCACATGCGCCGGGTGCGCTCCCGGCTGCGGGACCCGGGCGCCTTCGAGATCCACGTCTACGACGAGACACCGCGCGTCACGGCCTACCTGGTGGACGGCGATGGCTCCGACGGCGTCGCGGTCGTGCAGTCCTACCTGCGGCGCAGCCGGGGCATGGAGGCCCCGGTGTTCGTGCTGCGCAACGGCGGCAAGGTGGTCAGGTCGGACGAGGTCGACGAGGGCGGGCTCTTCGCCGCCTATCGCGAGGAGTTCGAAACGATGTGGGCGGATTCGCGCCCGGTCTCCTGAAAAGCCCTCAGCCCACGGCCGGACGGATCCGGTCGGCGGCGGGCGACGGAAAGCGGAACCCCCTCCTCTGATTGTCAGTGGGGCGTGCGAGGGTGAAGACACAGGGGGAGAGCACCACGAGAAGGGGGGCCGCCATGAGCTGGCACCGGGAGCTGCTGATCGGCTTCGACCTGGAGACCACCGGGACGGATCCGCGTGAGGCGCGCATCGTCACCGCGGCAGTGATCGAGGTCAGGGAGGCAGAGCCGGTCGGGCATCGGGAATGGCTGGCCGATCCGGGCGTTCCGATCCCGGCGGACGCGGTCGCGGTGCACGGGATAAGCAACGAACGGGCCGCCGCAGAGGGCAGCCCGGCCGACCGGGTGGCCGACTCCGTCGCGGACGTCCTGGTGGGCTACTGGAGGACGGGCGTACCGGTCGTTGCGTACAACGCGGCCTTCGACCTGACGCTGCTCTCCGCCGAACTGCGGCGCCACGGGCTGCCGTCGCTGAGCGACCGCCTCGGCGGCGCGGCGCCGGGCCCGGTCATCGACCCGTACACCATCGACCGCCGGGTCGAGCGCTACCGCCCCGGCAAGCGCACCCTGGAAGCGGTCTGCACCGAGTACGGCATCGTGCTCGACGCCGCCCACGACGCCTCGGCCGACGCGCTCGCCGCGGCCCGGCTGGCAGGCGCCATAGCCGGCCGTCACCCCAAGGTCGCCGCCCTCGGCCCGGCGGAACTGCACCGCCGTCAGATCGAGTGGTACGCCGCCTGGGCGGCAGACTTCCAGAACTTCCTGCGCCGCAAGGGCGACACGTCCGCGGTGGTCGACGGGGCATGGCCGCTGCGGCAACTGGCGGGCGAACCCGTCTGACCCAGGCCCGCGACGACCGGCGGGGCGGGGCCGGGCCGCGGGGCGGGCGGTGATCAGAAGGGGTACCAGCGGACCGTCTCGTCGCCGTCCCGGAGGGACGCCACTCGGCGTTCGAACTCGGCCAGGGCCTTGGGGTTGCTCGGCGCGTGCTGGGCCACCCAGGCGCAGCTGGCCGTCTCCCGGGCGCCGCGCAGCACCGAGCAGCCCGCCCACTCCCGCACGTCCCAGCCGTAGGTCGCGGTGAAGGCGTCATAGCCCACCTCGGGCAGGCCGTAGCGGTCCCGGGACAGGGTCATGACCACCAGGTCGTGCTCGCGCAGATCGGCGGAGAAGGTCTCCAGGTCGACCAGGACCGGCCCGTCGGGGCCGATGTGCACATTGCGCGGCAGCGCGTCACCGTGGATCGGGCCGGGCGGCAGATGCGGGGTGAGCGCGGCGGCGGCCGCGGCGAAGCCGTCGCGCCGCTCGCGCAGATACGCCGCGTCCGCCGGGTCGATGGCGTCGCCCGCGAGCCGCAGCCAGCGCTCGACGCCGCCCAGCAGCTCGCGGGGCGGCAGCTCGAAGCCCGGGGCGGGCAGCGCGTGGACGGTGCGCAGCAGTCCGGCCAGGTCCTGTGGTTCGGCGGGACGCACCGGTTCGGGCAGCCGGTGCCACACGGTCACCGGGTGCCCGTCCACCAGCAGCGCCTCGGGCTCGGCGGCGCGCACCACGGGGACGCCGGCCTCGGCGAGCCACACCGCGATCCGCAGCTCGCGCCGCGCCCGCTCCAGCAGCTCGGCGTCGCGGCCCACCTTGACCACGAGATCACCGGCGGCGAACACCGCGTTCTCGCCCAGGGCGAGCAGCCGCGCGTCGCGAGCCGGGCCCGGCAGCACACCCGCCGTGCCCAGGATGTCCCGCGCCCGTGCCTCGTCCATCGCCCGCCTCCATTGTCGGTGGTCATGTCCGCGTTCCGCGGCCGGGCTCGTCGACCGTGCTCGGCGCCCGTGCTCGGCATTCGCGCCCGGCGTCCGGTCCGCGGCCCGTCGTTCGACGCTCAGTGTCGCATCCGTCCAGGTGGGAGCCGCACACGGAATCACATTGCACGATACGTTTCGTCTCGTCTACCGTCGACGGCATGACCACGCCCGCACACATCGCCATGTTCTCCGTCGCCGCCCACGGCCACGTGAACCCCAGCCTGGAGGTGATCCGCGAGCTCGTCGCGCGCGGGCACCGGGTCACGTACGCGATCCCGCCCGTCTTCGCGGACAAGGTCGCCGAGACCGGCGCGGAGGTGAAGCTCTGGAACTCCACGCTGCCCACGCCCGACGACGACCCGTCGGCCTGGGGCACCACGCTGCTGGACAACGTCGAGCCGTTCCTGAACGACGCGATCCAGGCCCTGCCCCAACTGATCGAGGCCTACGCCGGGGACGAGCCCGACCTCGTCCTGCACGACATCACCTCCTACCCGGCCCGGGTCCTCGCCCACCGCTGGGGCGTGCCCGCCATCTCCCTGTCACCGAACCTCGTCGCCTGGGACGGCTACGAGGAGGAGGTCGCCGAGCCGATGTGGGCCGAACCCCGCAGGACCGAGCGGGGCCAGGCCTACTACGCCCGCTTCGAGGCCTGGCTGGCGGAGAACGGGATCACGCAGCACCCGGATCCGTTCGCCGGCCGCCCCGACCGCTCGCTCGTCCTGATCCCACGGGTGCTGCAGCCGCACGCCGACCGGGTCGACGAGCGTGTGCACAGCTTCGTCGGCGCCTGCCAGGGCGACCGCGCGGCGCAGGGCGACTGGCAGCGGCCCGCCGGAGCCGAGAAGGTGGTGCTCGTCTCGCTCGGCTCGTCCTTCACCAAACGGCCCGCCTTCTACCGCGAGTGCGTCAGGGCCTTCGGTGATCTGCCGGGCTGGCACCTGGTGCTGCAGATCGGCAAGCAGGTCGACCCGGCCGAGCTCGGGGACGTACCGGCGAACGTCGAAGTCCGGTCCTGGGTACCGCAGTTGGCGATTCTGCGCAAGGCCGACCTGTTCGTCACGCACGCCGGGGCCGGTGGCAGCCAGGAGGGGCTGGCCACGGCCACCCCGATGATCGCCGTACCGCAGGCCGTCGACCAGTTCGGCAACGCGGACATGCTCCAGGGCCTCGGTGTCGCCCGCCACCTCCCCACGGAGGAGGCGACCGCCGAGACCCTGCGCGCCACCGCCCTCGCCCTCGTCGGCGACCCCGAGGTCGCCCGCCGCCTCAAGGAGATCCAGGCCGACATGGCCCAGGAGGGCGGCACGCCCAGGGCGGCCGATCTCATCGAGGCCGAACTCCGCGCGCTCCGGGCATGAGTGAGGGCCCGTCGGTTCCCCCGGGGAGACCGACGGGCCCACCGGCCGACGGGCCGGGTCAGACCCTCAGCCGCTCACCCTGCTCCGGCACCGAGGAGGCCACCACGACCTCCGGCGCCTCGTCGTGGGTGAGGTCCGGCAGCCGGTGCAGCCACCTCGGCAGGTACCAGTTGCGCTCGCCCAGCAGCGACATCACCGCCGGCAGCAGCACGCCCCGGATGACCGTCGCGTCGATGAGCACCGCGGCCGCCAGGCCCACACCCATCTGCTTCATCGACTGCATCGACAGCGTGCCGAAGATCGCGAACACGGCGACCATGATGACGGCGGCGCTGGTGACGACGCCCGCCGTGGTGACCACGCCGTGCTGGATGGCGTCCTTCGTGCTCCGGCCGCGCAGCCGCGCCTCGCGGATCCGGGAGACCACGAACACGTGGTAGTCCATCGACAGGCCGAACAGGATCACGAAGAGGAACAGCGGCAGCCAGGTGACGATCGCGCCGACGCCCTCCGCGCCCACCAGGGACGCACCCCAGCCGTGCTGGAAGACGGCGACGAGGATGCCGTAGGCGGCGCCCACCGACAGCAGGTTGAGCAGGATCGACGTGATCGCGACGGTCAGCGAGCGGAACGACAGCAGCATCAGCAGGAAGGCGAAGACCACGACGAAGGCGAAGACCGGGACCACCGAGCCGATGAGCTGGTCGTTGAAGTCGTGCGAGCCGGCGACCTGCCCGGTGATCGGCGCAGTCACGCCCTCGACCTTGCCGAACGTGGCGGGCCGCACCTCGTCGCGCAGCTTCTCCAGGCTCTTGCCGGCCCGGTCGAAGTCGGAGCCGCCGACCAGCGGGACGGAGACGAAGGCGATGTTCTTGTCCGCGTACACCTTGACGTCCACCGGGCCGCGCGAGGCGCCCGAACCGACCGCCCGCTCCTTGAACTTCGCGAGCGCCGACTGGACCTCGGGGGCCTTGATGTCCTTGGCCTCGACGACCACCTGGGCCGGCTCGGAGCCGCCGGGGAAGGCGTCGTTGACCCGGTTGTACGTCTGCACGATGGGCAGCGAGTTCCCGAACTCCTGGTCCAGCGTGAGCTGAGAGGTCTTCATGCCGAGCGCCGGCGCCGCCACGGCGAGCAGCGCGCCCACCGCCACGACCACGGAGACCACCGGCCTGGCCAGCACGCCCCGCAGCACGGCCGACCAGAACCGGCTCTCGCCGCCGCCGGTACGGCGCCGCTTCAGGAACGGCAGACGGCCCTTCTCCACCCGCTCACCGAGCAGCGAAAGCAGCGCGGGCAGAACGGTGACGGACCCGACCATGGCGACGGCCACCACGATCAGCGAGGCCAGGCCCATCGCCTCGAACTCGGCGAGCCCGGTGAACAGCATGCCCGCCATGGCCACGCACACCGTGACACCGGAGACGACGATCGCCCGGCCACTGGTCGCCGCGGCGATGCGCAGCGCGGTACCGGCGTCCCGTCCGGCGGCCCGCTCCTCGCGCTCCCGGCGCAGGTAGAACAGGCAGTAGTCGACGCCGACCGCCATGCCGACCAGCAGCATCACGGAGTTGGCGGTGTCGCTCATCGGCTGCAGATGGCTGACGATGCCCATCAGGCCCATCGTCGCCATGATCGCGGTGACGGCCAGCGCCACCGGCAGCAGCGCGGCCACCAGCGCGCCGAAGGCGATCAGCAGAATGCCCAGGGCCACCGGCACGGCCGAGTACTCGGCCTGCTTGAAGTCGTCCCCGAACGCGTCGGCGTACTGCTTGTTCATGCTGGCGCCGCCGATCTCCTCGATCCGCAGCGAGGAGTGGCGCTTCTGGACGTCCTCGACGGCCTTGAGCACCGGCTCGACCCTGTCCTTCGCGGTCTCCGCGTCGCCGCGCATGTCGAACTGCACCAGCGCGCTGCGGCCGTCCCGGGAGATGGTCTTCGTGTCGTACGGGGAGGTCACGTCGGTGACCTTGCCGGTGGCGCCGACGGCCTTCACCACGTCGGCGACGGCGGTCCGGAAGCCGGCGTCGGTGGCCTTGCCGGTGGCGTCCTTCGCCTGGATCAGGACCGTCTCGCTCGCCGGTTCCTTGATCCCCGCGTCCTCGATGATCTTCGCGGCGGTGTGCGTCTCGCCCTTGAGCTGATCGCTGTCCTTGACGTCCACCCGGCCCGCCGCCGAACCCAGCCCCATGGCCAGGACGACGAACAGCACCCATATGCCGACCGCCGCCCACCGGTGCCGGGCGCTCCAGCCGCCGGCCCGCGCGGCGAAGCCCCGCACCCGTGTCTCTCCGCTCCTCATGACGGGACTGCCCCCTCCAGGGCCTTCTCGTCAGGCCCTCGTGCGCGGCGGCGACCCCCTGCCGCCACCTTCCGCATCGACGGTATGGGCCGCGTAAGCCCTGCTCGTCGTGCTGACCGGTGAAGTGGGACGGCCGCCGCTCCTCCCCTCGTACCCCGGTCCCTCCGCATTGGGGAGGACGGCGGCCCCTTACAACTACCCGTGCTTGTCGGGGGCGGTGATCAGGGTGACCGCTCGGAGGACGTACGCTCCGAGGGTGCCCGCTCTAAGGTGGGTGGATGACGATGTACGCGGCGCTGCTGCGCGGAATCAACGTGGGCGGCAACAGAAGGCTTCCGATGGCCGAGCTGCGCACCCTCATGCAGGGACTCGGCCACGGCGAGGTCCGCACCTACCTCCAGAGCGGCCAGGCCGTCTTCGCCTCCGGCCACGGCGACGACGAGTCCCTGGCGGCGGAGCTCGGCGCCGCGATCGAGAAGCGGTTCGGCTTCGCGGTGGACGTGGTCGTGCGCGACCACGCCTATCTGCGGGCCGTGGCCGACGCCTGCCCCTTCCCGGCCGCCGAACTCCAGCCCAAGCAGCTGCACGTGACCTACTACTCCGCCCCCGTCGACGCGGCGCGCTTCGACGGGGTCGACCGGGCGGCCCACCTGCCCGAGGAGTTCCGGCTCGGCGACCGCGCCCTCTACCTGTACGCCCCGGACGGCCTCGGCCGCTCCAAGCTCGCCGAGCAACTGTCCCGGCGCGGGCCGAACAGGGGCCTGATCGCCACGACCCGGAACTGGAACACGGTGGTCAAGCTCGTGGAGATGACGGCGCAGTGACCACAGGGCGCTACATCATCATCGGGGCCGGAGCGGTCGGCGGCGCGATCGGGGGACGGCTGGCACAGAGCGGGCGCGAGGTGGTGCTCGTCGCGCGCGGCGCGCACCTCGCGGCCCTGCGCGCGGGCGGGCTGCGGCTCAGGGTGCCCGAGGGCGAGCTGACCCACCGGCTGCCCGCCGTGGACGGGCCGGACGCGCTCGGCGAACTGCGCGCCGACGACGTGCTGGTCCTGGCCGTCAAGACCCAGGACGCCGAGGCGGCCCTCGCGGCCTGGGGTCCGGCGCCGGTCGCGGGCGGCGGCACGGCCGCCGAGAGGCTGCCCCTGCTGTGCGCGCAGAACGGCGTGGAGGGACAGCGGCTCGCACTGCGCCGCTTCCGGCACGTGTACGGCGTCTGCGTCTGGCTGCCCGCCACCCACGTCGAACCCGGCGTCGTCTCCGCCGCCGGCGCCCCGCTCACCGGCATGCTGCACCTCGGCCGCTACGGTGCTCCAGGGCCGGGCGGCGACGACACGCTGCGGGGGATCGCGGCCGACCTGGAGCGGGCGCACTTCGAGGCGCCCGTCGTGCCGGACGTGGCCCGCTGGCAGTACGCCAAGCTGCTCGGGAACCTCGCCAACGCGATCGAGGCGGTCAGCGGCCCGCTGAAGGACGAGGCGGTACGGGAGCTGTACGACAGGGTGCGGGCCGAGGGCGAGTCGGTGCTCGCCGCCGCCGGCATCGCGTTCGCGAGCCCGGAGGAGCAGAAGGAGGCGCGCGGCGACAAGATCACCCTCGTCCCGCAGGCCGGCGCCCCGCGCGGTGGCGGCTCCTCGTGGCAGTCCCTCGCCCGCGGCACCGGCACCATCGAGGCCGACCACCTCAACGGCGAGATCGTCCTCCTGGGCCGGCTGCACGGCGTCCCCACGCCACTGAACGAACTCCTGCAGCGCCTGGCCGACACGTTCGCCCGTGAGCGCAGGCCGGCGGGGTCGCTGCCACCGGCGGAGCTCCTCCGGCTGGCGGACGAGGCACAGCACGCGCAATGGCGAAATGGGTCAGGGAAAGAGTCGCCGATTGGATCGTGATCTTGTGCCAATCCGGTACTAGCGTCCACGACATGACGCACACCGACCAGGACACCACCCCGCCCACCCGTGTCGACTTCTTCTTCGACCCCGCCTGCCCGTTCGCCTGGATCACCTCCCGGTGGCTGCTGGAGGTCGAGCGCCGGCGGCCGCTCGACCTCCGGTTCCACGTCATGAGCCTGTACCTGCACAACATCGGCAACGAACTGCCCGACTGGTACCGGGAGCTGGTCGACAAGTCGATCGGGCCGGTGCGCGTCGCGGTGGCCGCCGTCGAGCGGCTCGGTGACGAGAAGGTGCTGCGCGACCTCTACACCGCGTTCGGCACCCGGATCCACGAGCGCAGGGAGACGGACTTCGACGCGGTGGTCACCGAGTCCCTCGCCGAACTCGGGCTCCCCGCCGAGCTGGCCGAGGCCGCGCACGACCCGGCGTACGACGCCGCCGTACGCCGCAGCCACGACGCCGGTGCCGAGCCCGACTCGGGCCGCTATGTCGGCACACCCACCATCCATGTCGACAAAACGGTGTGGTTCGGCCCGGTACTGCGGGCGGTTCCCCGCGGCGCCGAGGCGGCCCGGCTCTTCGACAGCTTCCGGGTCCTGGCCTCCCACCCCGACCTCTTCGAGCTCAAGCGAACCCGCACCGGAGCACTGCGCTTCGACTGACCACGAGGCTCCGTCACCGCCCGGTGACGGAGTGACACTTTCGCACTGTGCGACGCAGAAACAGAAGCCGACCAGTGTCACGTCGCCTTCCGGCGGGCGCCGGTCGGCCCGTGCACGGGCCGCCTCAGGCACCGACGGCCGTGATCACCGGCTGCCGTGCGGCGTCGTACCGCTCCAGCAGCACCCGCGCCACCTCCGGCGCCGGGCCGAGCACGTCGGCGAGGACGTCCGCCCCCGCCGCGCCCCGCGCGATGCGGTCCGGCAGGAAGCCGGGAGCCAGGACGTAGGGCGCGACCGCGACCTTCGCGCAGCCCAGCGCCCGCAGTTCGCGCACGGCGTCCTCGGTGCGGGGAAGGGATGCGGAGGCGAACGCAGGCCGCACGGCGCACCAACCGGTGTGCCACCACTCCCGCGCGATACTCGCGATCACTGCGATCGCCTCCGGGTCCGAGGACCCCGCCGAGGCCAGTACGACCCCGGTCGAGGACTTGTCGGCGGGGGAGAGACCCGCCTCGTGCAGCCGGCGTTCCAGCGCCGACGTCAGCAGCGGCGAGGGACCGAGGACGTCGGCCTGCCGGATCCGCAGCCGCGACGGCGCCTGACGCAGCACCGACGGGATGTCCGCCTTGGCGTGGAACGCCCGGGTCAGCAGCAGCGGCAGCGCCACCACGTCCCGTACCCCCTCCGCCTCCAGGGACTCCAGCACGCTTTGCACGGACGGCACGTTGAAGTCCAGGAAGCCGGTCTCCACCCGCAGCCCCGGGCGCATCGCCCGTACCCGGCGGACCAGGGCGTGCACGGTCGCGGCATGGCGCGGATCGCGGCTGCCGTGGGCGATGACCAGAAGAACGGGTGCGGAGACCATGGGCGTTCAGCTCTTCACGAACAGGCCGCGGCTGCGCAGCACCCACCGCTCCAGCGGACTGAAGATCAGCAGGTCGATGGCGATGCCGACGAACAGGATCAGGATGATGGCCTGGAAGACCATGGACATGGAGCTGGCGTTGCGGCCGTTCTCCAGCAGCGCGCCCAGCCCGATGCCCAGGTCGGGCGAGGAGGCGATGATCTCCGCCGCCATCAGCGAGCGCCAGGAGAACGCCCAGCCCTGCTTCAGACCGGCCAGATAGCCCGGCAGCGCGGCCGGCAGGACGATGTGCCAGGCACCCCGCACACCCGTCGCGCCCATCGTGCGCCCCGCCCGCAGGAACAGCGGCGGCACCTGGTCGATGCCCGAGACCAGCCCGTTGGCGATGGACGGGACCGCGCCGAGCAGGATCACCGCGTACATCATCGAGTTGTCCAGGCCCAGCCAGATCACCGCCGGCGGCACCCACGCCACCGACGGCAGCGACTGCAGGCCCGACAGGATCGGGCCGATGGCCGCGCGCACGAACTTCACCCGCGCCACCAGCAGACCCAGCGGGGTGCCGATCGCCAGGGCGAACAGGAAGCCCAGCAGACCCCGCGAGACGGACGTCCAGATGAAGCCGAGCAGCGTGCCCTGCAACCAGGCGTCCTTGAACTCGCCGCCCACATCGGCCGGCGAGGGCAGCTTCGTCGGGTCGTCGACGACCTTGAAGGTGATCAGCGCCTGCCACAGCACCAGGACCACCACGACCGCCGTGATCGGCGGCAGGATCTTGTGGACGAAGGTCTGCCGGAAGGGCGTACGGTCGCTCTCGGTGGCCTCCAGCGCGTCGAGTCCGGCCTCGACACCGGCCAGTTCGGCGCCCTGCGCCGTCTTCGTCTCAGTGCTGGCCATGGCGGCGGATCTCCCCACGCAGTACTTCGGTGATCTCCAGGGACAGCTCCGCGACGGGGGCGTCCTCGATACGGCGCGGCTGCGGAATGTCCACCGTCCACTGGCGGGCCACCCGTCCCGGACGGGAGGACAGCAGTACCACCCGCTGGGCGAGCCGCACCGCCTCGCGCACGTTGTGCGTGACGAACAGCACCGACACGCCGGTCTCCTGCCAGATCCGGGTCAGCTCGTCGTGCAGCACGTCCCGCGTGATGGCGTCCAGGGCCGCGAACGGCTCGTCCATCAGCAGCAGGTTGCTCTCCTGGGCGAGCGCGCGGGCCATCGCCACGCGCTGGCGCATACCGCCCGACAGCTCGTGGACACGCTTGCCGTACGCGCCGCCCAGCCGGACGAGCTCGAGCAGCTCCTCCGCCCTGCCGCGCCGCTCGGGCTTCGCTACGCCCCTCAGCTTCAGGGCGAGCTCGATGTTCTTGCCGGCGGTCAGCCACGGGAACAGGGCGTGCTCCTGGAACATCAGGGCGGGGCGGCCGTCCGTGGTGATGGAGCCGGCGCTCGGCCGGTCCAGGCCCGCCACCAGGTTCAGCAGCGTGGACTTGCCGCAGCCCGAGGCCCCCAGGAGGGTGACGAACTCGCCCGGGGCGACATCGAGACTGATGTCGTCCAGGACCAGCTGCTGCCCGCCCGGAGCCGCGAAGGACTTCGAGACGTTCTCAAGGCGTGCCGCGTGCTCGACGGACTCGGCGGCCTTGGCGAAGGTCGTGGCCATGGTCGTCACCTCCTGGGAACTCTTCGGCTTCGGGCTTACTCGGCGCCGAGACCGGCGTCGCTGACGGTGGGCTCGCCCTCGGCCTCGAGGACCTTGTTCAGGAGGGTGAGGTCGTAGATGCCGGCCAGCTTCGGCTGCTGCAGGAGGCCGGCCTTGACCGCGTGCTGGGCCTCGGTGTTCAGGGTCGCGGCCAGCGGGTCGTCGGTGATCGTGATGGACTTCCACGCCGGGTCCAGGACGTCGGCGGGCAGTGCCTTGCCGGAGTCGGCCGCCAGCTGCCTGTTCGCCGCCGCCTTCGCCTCGTCCGGGTTGGCGTTGATCCACTTGTTGGTGTCGACCGAGGCCTTCAGCACCGCCTCGACGGCCTTGGGGTGAGCCTTGAGGAACTTCTGCGACACGATGATGTTCGTGATCACGAACTTCTTGTCGGGCCACAGGGTGGACTCGTCCAGCAGCACCCTGCCGCCCTCGGCGACCAGCTTGGACGCGGTCGGCTCCGGTACCCAGGCGCCGTCGATCGAGCCGGACTTGTAGGCGTCCGGGGTGACCTTGTTGTCGGTGCGGACCACCGACACGTCGCCCTTGCCGCTCTGCGGGTCGACCTTCCAGCCCTGCTCCGCGATCCAGTTGAGGAACGCCACGTCCTGTGTGTTGCCCAGCTGCGGGGTGGCGATCTTCTTGCCCTTGACGTCCTTCAGGGACGTGATCCTCTTCGGGTTCACCACGAGCTTGACGCCACCGGAGGCCGAACCGCCGATGATGCGCAGGCTCTTGCCGCCGGACTTGGTGTAGCCGTTGATCGCCGGGGAGGGGCCGATCCAGCCGATGTCGATGGAGCCGGAGTTGAGGGCCTCGATCTCGGACGGGCCGGCGTTGAAGATCTGGTACTTGGCCTTGGTGGCCCCGAGTGCCTTCTGGAAGAAGCCCTGCTGGTGGCCGACGAGCGCGGTCGCGTGCGTCACGTTGCCGAAGTAGCCGATCTTGACGGAGTCGAGTCCGTCGATCTTCCGGGCCCCGGCGGCGATCTTCTGGGTGGCGGAGTCGCCCCCGGCCTTCGAGCCGTAGCCGCAGGCGGCGAGGGCGAGGAGTGGAAGGGCGGCGGCCACGGCGAGGCCGCGGCGGAGAAGGGGTGAGCGGGTGGCAGGCACGGGAGGCTGTCCTCTCGTTGGCCCGGCGGTCACGGACTCTCAGGTCGTGGCCGGGAGGTCGGCAGGTCTTCGTCTGCTTCGGCGGTGGGGGGTGAGGGCGCGCGGGCAGTGCGCGTACGTCAGCGCACACATCGCGCCACTCCGCCCTGTCCGCTGCCGAGGGCGCCGCTGCCGACCCGGCCGCCCTCCTTGGCGAACATCGAGTAGAAGTCGGACGAGTTCATGGTCAGAAGTCCCAGCCGTCCTCTTCGGCGGCGTCCTTGACCGGCTCCGGGGCGGCGAAGGACTCGCCGACCATGCCGGCGGTCAGTGTGGTGCCGTCGCTGGGGTCGATCAGGATGAACGAGCCGGTGCGGCGGGAGTCGGCGTAGGAGTCGACGGGCAGCGGCTCGGCGGTGCGGATCTTGACCCGGCCGATGTCGTTGGCGACGAGCTGGCCTGGGTGCGGGTGCAGGGACAGGTCGGCCAGGGTGAGCCGGGACGGGATGTCCTTGACGATGGCCTTGACGGTGCGGGTGCCGTGCTTGAGCAGGACCCGGTGCCCGACGGTGAGGGCCTGGTCGGCGACGTGGCAGACGGTGGCCTCCACGTCCTGGGTGGTGGCGGGCGCGTCCTTGCTCGGCACGATCAGGTCGCCGCGGGAGACGTCGATGTCGTCCTCCAGCAGGATCGTCACCGACTGCGTCGTCCAGGCCACGTCGACCGGCTCGCCGAGCAGGTCGATGCCCGAGATCCGGGTCGTCCGGCCCGACGGCAGCACCGTGACCTCGTCGCCGACCCGGAAGGAACCGGCGGCGATCTGTCCGGCGTAGCCCCGGT
>NZ_MUBM01000092.1 GCF_002154505.1 Streptomyces carpinensis
GCTAAGGGCGCGCAGATAATCAACACGCTTTCTTGATCTTGCTTTGGGTGGGGTTGGGAGCGAGGAATGTTGCGACGTCGGATGGTGTGCGGAAGCGGGCGGTGGAGGCGGTGATGTGGTGGCCGTGCGCTTCCAGGAGCGGGCGGACTTCCTGTTTCGCGCGGCTGATGGTCATGGCGGTGACGCCGAAGAGCCGGCCGAGAAGGTCCATGGTGGCGAGTTTGCGCAGGTGGAGCACGGTGACCAGGATTCGGTCGGCTGGGGAGAGTTTGGCTTTTGCGCCTGTGCCGGGGGCGACGAGGCGTTCGTGACCGCGACGCATGCGGAGCACTTGCTCACGTTGAGCCTCCAGCTCGGGAGTCAGTGCCGCGATGAGTTCGTTGAGCTGTTGACGGGTCATGCCGGTCAGTTCCGGGTCCTGCAGTGAACGCGGGGCGAGTTGATGTGAGGTGTTCGCCGGTGCATGGTCCTGGATGCCGTGTGCCGGAGCGGCCTGTGGGGGCAGTTGGGGATGGAGGGTGTAGTTCCAGTCGCCGTGGAAGCGGTGCCGTGTGACCGGCAGGGCGTCGAGGTCCTCGTCGGTGACCTGGATGCCGGTGGGGTACTGACCGGTGTCGAGTTCGGCATGCACCGTCAGGCCGGTCTTGGTGGTGGTCGCAGTGATGCTTTGGACGATGACTTCGTGGCTGGTCAGGGGCCGGCCGCGCCAGTTCATGGTGATGTGGGAGAACAGTCTGTGCTCGATCCGGTTCCACTTCGACGTTCCGGGAGGCAGGTGACAGACGGTGATGGCCAGGCCGGACTCGGCTGCGAACTGGGCGAGCTCGGTCTTCCAGGTGCGGGTGCGGTAGCCGTTGGAGCCGCCCGCGTCGGCCGTGATCAGTAGCCGGTCGGCGTGCGGGTAGTCGTGCCGGCCACGGGAATGCCACCAACGGCGGATCGACGCGACCGCGAAGGCTGCGGTGTCGTGGTCGCACCCGACGTTGACCCAGCCGGTGTTCGCGGTGATGTCGTAGATCCCGTACGGGATAGCCTTGCCCGGGCCCTGCGGGTCGAGGAAGTCGTGTGTCTTGACCTTCACCGGCTCGCCTTGAGGCTGCCACTCACGCCCGGCGTTCTTGTACTCGCCGACCAGTTCTTTCTTCTTGGTGTCCACGCTGATCACCGGGTCCCCGGCGTCCCGGTGATCGCGGGCTTGTTCGTTGATGTAGTGGAACTGTGCGTCGCGATCTGGGTGCTGCGTGCCCTCGATAGTCTTGATGTTGGCCTGCAGGCTGAAGCCCTCCTCGCGCAATAGGTCGCCAACGGTGTCCGCAGAGACGCGGTGGCCTTGCCGGGTGAGTTCGTCGGCGAGCTTGCGGGTCGACTTCGTCGTCCAGCGAAGCGGCGACATCGGGTCCCCGCGCATATCCGGCTCCACCAGTGCTAACAGTGCAGGTCGCAACCCCGCATCCACCTCGGCGGCCCTCTTGCGCCCACCGCCAGGGCGGCGGACTCGGCCCAAAGGCTCTGCACCCGCTTCCAGCTCTTCGACGCCTTTGCGGACCGTGGTTTCGCTGGCCTCGGCCGCCTGCGCGACAGCCCGGATCCCACCGTGCCCCAGGATCCGGGCCTCGGCTCCCATCAGCAGACGGCGCTGTCGCTCGTCCAGGTGCGGGAACAACACAGCGAATCTAACGGCGAGTTGATCACGAGTCTCCTGCGATATGGCCATACCACATCAACGAGCCAGAGCCATGGAAGCAACACCTTGATTATCTGCGCGCCCTAA